>JACQVJ010000287.1 GCA_016209805.1 Ignavibacteriota bacterium | reverse complement strand
GCACCGGCCGGAGTGATCCACCGGACGAACATGCCGAGCAACATCGTGGCGAAGAGTGGAGCGTTCACCCAGGAGAAGATCGCCTGCATATAGTCCATGATGCTTGGGAAGCTCTTCGCCCAATACGCAGTGACCACGCTGATCAGGATACCGGCAACGGTAGCCGTCCGCCCCATCCACAACAGATGAGCGTCAGAGGCCGTTTTATTGATGACGGATTGATAAATGTCGTACGTCCAAACTGTGTTGAAGGCGCTGATGTTGCCTGCCTGCCCGGCCATGAAGCCGGCGAGCAACGCTGTTACGCCAAGGCCGACGAGTCCGCTGGGGTAGTAGCGAGCAATCAACATCGGGAGAGCCGAGTCGTAGTTTACCTGACCCCCGTCATGCAGCAATGCGAATCCGCTCTTCGGATCGCTCGCCAGAATAAGTGCAATCAACCCCGCCACGATGACAATAAACGGCACTGCCATCTTGAAGAACGACGCCAGCACGGGGGTCATGCGCGCGGAACGGAGGTCCTTTGCCGAGAATGCCCGCTGGACGACCAGGAAATCCGTTGTCCAATAACCGAACGACAGCACGAAGCCAAGACCCAGCACAATGCCGGCCCAGGAGACCATCATACCGTTTTGCGACGGGTCGGCGGAGGTTGACCAGAGCGTGCCGTATGCTTCTGGGATACGTTGGAACACTTCCTGGAGGCTTCCGATTTCGATGATGCCGAGAATCGAAACAAGAAAGAGCCCGAACCAGATAAGGAAGAACTGAATGATCTCTGTGAAGATGGCCGACATGAGTCCACTGAGCGAAACGTATACTGCGACTGTCACGGCCGACACCCACATGCTCACGTCCCAGTTCCAACCAAGGAATGTATGCAGCACAAGTGCCATCGCATACAGGTTGATGCCGGAAACAAGAAGTGTCATGACGGCAAACGCGATGCCGTTCAGAACCCGCGTGCGCTCATCGAAGCGAAGTTTGAGGTAACCGGGGACTGACTTGATACGGCCGCTGTAGTAGAAGGGCATCATGTAGATGCCGAGGAAGAGCATCGCTGGCACAGCGCCCACCCAGTAGAAGTGGGCAACATACATTCCGTACTTGAAAGTGTTACCCGTCATGCCAAGCAACTCAAGAGCGCCAAGATTGGCGGAGAGAAATGCAAGACCCGCCACCCACGAGCTGTTCTTCCTTCCTGCAAGGAAGAAATCCTCCTGGCTCTTCATGTAGCGTTTCAGATAGAACCCCACGCCAATCACGAAAGCAAAGTAGATCGCGATGATGAGCCAATCGATAAGAGTAAGTTCAATCCTCGTCATGTCAGGTTGTGACTATGTTCGTAGCGCCAGGAAACGGTGATCTTCCTTTTGGAAAACCTTGGACAACGCTCAAGGTAAGGGACCATTCCTTCACTCCAGCTGCCTCAATGAAACCACATTCTCCGCGTTGGCGTGCTTCCTCCAACGAATCCGAGCGACCACTGCATGGCTCAAGCGCAACGGTCAGGTGACCATTGTTGCCCCCGGAGGGCCAGCCCCCATAGGAGAGCCAAATGCCCAGGTAGGGGTTCTCTCTCGTATCAAACTCTAGAACAAACGACTCGTCGGTGTCCGCAAAATATGCCGCCGCCCATCCTTCGGTCATGGCACCTGTATATCCCTTGAGAGCTTGGCACAGGTCCTTTTCCTGTACCACCGAATAGTCGATCACGCCGTTGCTCAGGGACAACGAGGGCCACGGTAGAATATCAAGGTGTTTTCCGATTCCCGGGTCCGATGTCCAATCAATGCGCACTTGGTTCACGTGGCACGGTAGCAGCAACTTTGTTCCGGCACGGACATTCAGAAGAGGATGGGCGGACCACAGGAAGTGCATCGACTCGCTCGACAGGTTGTGCACTCTGTAGTTCAGCCGCACCTTGTTTCCTTCAACACGCAGTCTCTTTTCAAACCTGTAGTGGGCTCTCACACCTTCAATGCTGAACAGCAATCCTTTGTTGTCACGCTTCCAATCCCACGCCCGCGACCACAGCTCCCCGTGGTCGGGGAAGAAGGACGCGGCCATGTTCGGGAAGCACTCATCAAGCCCGCTCGTGTCGTATGCAGCGAAGTCATCACCATACGAAGGACGACGGTAACTGCGCCCGATCGTTTGAGGCTCGAGGAGAAACTGCCTGCCGGATTTCTTGCTTCTCAGTTCGATCATCTTGCTTCCCAGCTCTGGCAAGAGGACGACCCTCAGGTGCTCACTTTCAACAGTGAGACACTCAAAACTATCGACATGAGATTCCTGAATGACGCAGTCTGGATTCATACAAGCTATCGAATCAGTACCCCGGGTTGCCCGTACGTCTTTCCATTCACCTCAATCTTGATCATCGGCCAGTTTTCAGCCCGGGTCACCACTTCGCAATGATCGTTGAAGGCAATCATAGTGTCCTCGACTTTTGCACCGGTGATCGTCGGGTTCCATGCGAAGGCCTGCCGTTCCTGGACAACTTCTTGAATGCCGGGATAGATGACATATTCTCTATCGTCATACCCGATAGCGCCCCCTTGGTGATGCTTCATCCATTCATCGGGATACCCGGCATCGTCATACCATTGTTTGCATTCCTCAAAAAGCTCTGCGCATGATTTGCCGGGAACTGTCGCCGCCTGAAAATGTGCGTTCACTTTTGCTGTCTTCTTCAATTTGCTATCCAGCTCCGCCGGCAATTCGCCGAAATGCGCGAAGCGGGTCACCGCAACCGGCATTCCCCATTTCTCAGCCACCACATTGACCATGACGTACTTCTTCAGTGGCGCGCCCGCCGGTAACACGTGACGGTACTTCGTGATCCGTTCATCGACGGCAACGAGGAGGACGGTCGGGAGTATTCCGCGCGAACGTAGTGCGGTAGCCGTCATAGCTTCAATCTCGAATTCACTCATCCCGATCCGAACTTTGCGGCAGACATCGGAGATCGCGTCAGTTGTCTGAGATCCAAGCCAGCGGTACCTGGTGATCTCGGAATCAGTGAGGCTGAAGCGCAGTCGCTTGAACCTGTCAGCAACGACCAGAGTCCCCGGGAAAGGAACGTCGCTTCCGATCTTTCCCTTTAATTCCCTGATGATATCTCCGCGAGTATCCTTCACAGGATTGGCCTCAAACCACCGATACATCCTGAGTTGATAGCCCTGCTCACGAAGCGATTGATCCATCAAGCGGTCCGATTCGCTGCCGCTGCATATCAGAAACATAGTACCATCGCGTTTGACCAGCAGCGAGGCAGCACCGACATCCTTGTTGAGGACAATCTGGGTGTTTGCCGTGCCGGCGGTAATCCAGTTGACGTTTCGCACCTGTGTCAACAGGATTCCGTCCAGCGATTCGCTGTCGAGGAATGCTTGTACGCGTTTCACTTTCTCATCAATCTCGGCGCTCACCTCTGACTCGGCGAGAACCTGATGGGGGTGTCCCTTCCAGATGTCATTTCCGGGTTCACCCACTCGAGGTTGAGTGCATCCACAAGTAAAGACCAACAGCACAGAGAGAAAAATGGTAATGAGATTCATAGACCCCCCTCTTATGTATTGAGACGAGAGAGCACCCTGGTGAAGTTGGGAAAGGACGGCTCAGTTGTGATCTCTGCATCGTACTGAGCACAGGTGAAGTTTGCACGCCAGAAATGTTAGCGCTAACATTGCGCACCCCAATTTTACATCGCATTCAGGCGAAAGTCAAGAGGTTATTAAGAATTGCAGCCGCAGGATCGTCGGATAACTAGTTCGGCGTTCACGACGCTCTTCGTCGGCGGTTGAGATTTCCCTTCAATTTCAGCAAGTAACTGCTGCGCCGCTCGTTTCCCAAGCTCATAGGCCGGCTGACGGACAGTAGTGATGGGGGTGGGCATCAGGTCCGACCGTATGTCGTCGGAAAAGCCGACGATGGCGATGTCCTGAGGAATGCGTAGTCCTCGTTCGGCAATGGCTTTCATTGCACCAAATGCCGCAGGGTCGTTAATTGCTACAACTGCTCGAGGTCTTCGGCTCGGGGATAGGTTGAGTAATTTGTTCATTGCTTCATAGCCGCCGCGCTCGTGGAATCCAGACTCAATTACCAACTCCTCACGGCAAGTCATTCCGTGCCGTTCAATCGCACGACGGTACCCGCGCAAACGCGCCTTTCCGATGGAGACACGCTGAGGTCCTCCCAAGTGGGCGATCTTTCTGTATCCGTGCCCGATCAAGTGTTCCGTGATCTGTTTGGCGCTCTCCTCGTCATTGATACTCACGCAACTTGCACCGATGCCCCAAACACATCGGTCAAAAAAGACCAGCTGTACTCCGCTCTTCACAAGCTGATTGTAGGTACGGTAGTCCTCCACGGTTTGCGCTGTCGAAATCAATATGCCGTCCACGCGCTTCGATTCAAGAGTGCGAATGGCGTCCTTCTCTCGTTCAGCATCCTCCGCCGAGTGTGTGAGAATCAGGTGATACCCCCGCTGGTATGTCACCTCTTCAATTCCACGGATTGCTTCCGGGAAAAATGAGTGCGTTATCTCAGGAAGTACCACACCAATCGTGTGGGTCTTCCGCGTGGCCAGACTTTTTGCAATATGATTGGGGCTATAACCGAGACGCTCTGCAACCTGTTCGACTTTTCTTCGGGTTTCTTCATCGACATAGGGACGATTGTTCAGGGCGCGGGAGACAGTCATTGCCGAGATACCGAGCTCCTGCGCCACTTCCTTTGCCGTCACCCGTTCCGAGCGTGTCCTCTTCTTTGCCATCAGATCAGTCTCCCACTCGAACAGTTATTGTTCTTCTCGCAAATCTGTCCGGGGATCCATCAAACTGTACTGCCAGAGTCGCCAGACCACCATCCTGCTTTCTCTTGACCTCTGCACCCTCAACATCGGTCAGCTTTTGATCGAACATCATGACATTGACCACACCGATGCTTCCGCCTCTGCCTTCGACTTCAATCCTATAGGTATCTCCTTGCAATTCGCTCTTGATAAAGCGGAACCCGAGAGAAGAATCGCCGGGTTGCGGCCTTGGCATCAAGGGGGTCATCCCGATTCCCTTTGTGTGGTTGAGCTTCACTTCGGTGGTGCCATTCACTGTGAAGGCAATGGGAACGGCCAACAGGCCGCGTTCGCGATCAAACGAGGTCTTCATCTCGCGTCCATTAACCCGAGCCTGTCCGAGAATCATCCCTTCGGGGATCTCAGGTGTGAAGTTGACCAGAATGGGTGAGCCTTCGACGACCACGAACCGATATGTCGTTCTTCGCATCTCTCGTTTTATCGCGAACCGCAAGACTGACTTGCCGACGCGCAAGTTATTCACTGTCAGGGAATCCCAGTGAAGCGGCAATCGCGGACTGAGTGTCGCGGATCGTGTGGGGGCGTCCGGTTTCCAGCCGATCATTCCTGTAATAGCGGGGTGAATGATATTCGTCTCCGACCAGCACTGGTGTGGACACACACCTGAAGGTTTGTACTCCGAACCATTCATAACCTCCTCTACGAACCCATGGGCCCAGTGGTTCTTGATGTAGAGATTGTTGATGACGTGTGTAAACGCTTGCGTAGAGCTGCCGTATCGATATTCAGCAAGTGCCGTCCAGCCGGTAAACAGCGGCCACACAGTGCCATAGTGATAGCCTCGGGGGTCAAACAATGGCGAATCCATACTGAGGATGCGAACTCCCCAATCAGTCGTGAACCCGTTCCCTGCGAATTGCTTGAGAACGGACCTGACTTTATCATTGTCCAGCAGACCGTAGTGCATAACTACGGCGGGGAGAACTGTCCGCTCAGGATTGAATGAGCCATCCTTCCGTTTTCCATAGTTGAAGAATCTTGTTGAGTCATTCCAGAAATCCCGATTGAGTGCCATCTGGACTCGCCTCGCGTCACGTCCATACCTCGCGCTCAAATCAACCTTGTTCAGGTACCGAGCCATGTATGATGCGTCGTACAGAGCTTGCGCCCACAAACCGGCCAGATAGAACTCGGTGTGCACAGGCCAGAGTTTTCCACCTTCAACCCAACCATGGCCGACATTCGTGTTCTCGATAAGGCCATCGCCATCCGTATCGGTTGAATAGAGGAACTCCATTGCCTTATTCAAGTGTTGCCAGGATTCTCGGATAAACGTGAGATCACCTGAAGCGCGCAAATAGTGGGCGGCAAGGATAACGTAGAGTGGCGTCGCGTCAGCGGCATCATAATGAACCACGCCGCTCGTTGCAATCTCATGAAAGATCTTACCCGAGAGGTCTTGATATTTCTGAAGGAAATTCAGCTGCCGTTTCACGGTTTCGTAGTCGCCATAATCGTCAATTGCAAAGGCCGACCACTCGGAGTCGCGGCCAAAATACCATGCATATCCGGGGCGACCGCTGTTCTTGTGACCGCCATCCCACCCTCGCGCCGCCGTCGAAAATCCCGCAACGAGTGCAGTACCCAACTTTGGTGTCGTCGTGACGAATCTGTCCGTACCGACCAATGCCCACTTGAAGAGGGAATTGAATTCATGATCGGGCGACTCAATAGTCACCCTGGTTTCGAGCAGACTGTTATAATGTCGGACGAGGTCGTCGTATATCGCTCGGGGGCTGGAGAGGAGAGTTCGGTAATCGAGCAAGGCGACTTCTTTACCTTCATCCGTTCCGACAATTGCCAAGGTGAGATTGAAGTCGCTTCCGGCACCGAATTCATACAACGAGGCGCTATACACCTGATTGAGATCTGTTGACGCGCCGGAGAATCGATCATGATTCCATGCAATATCGCTAAAAGGCCCAGAGAACTGCTGCAGCGGCTTCCGATCCGCGCCAACCACGCAGTAGAACTCGTCTCGCACATCTTTTACATGAAGCGCCATGAGATCGGTATCGTAGCCATAATACACGTCGCCGAGAGCGAATTCGTCGTACGGCCACATCAATCGCAGATCGCTCCGGAATTTTACCAGAAGTCGCGCTGGTGCCCTGCCATTGAGGGTGTACTGGAGGATTCCGCCTGCCCTCTCCAGCGAAGCGACAACGACCTCCTTCATCTGGCCAAACGGTGTCTGATAGATCCTCGTGAACGATTCGGGTCTTGTCTCTACTCTCACCGGAAAACTGTCCAGCCATGCAACCGAGTCGCCGACAACGAGACCTGCACGATAGTCCCTCAATACTCTGAACGGGTG
>JACQVJ010000286.1 GCA_016209805.1 Ignavibacteriota bacterium | reverse complement strand
GAAAACTCCTGATTTTTTCTTAGAATATGCCAGCTACAAGAATGCTGGCGTAGCTCAGTCCGTTCCGGTCTCCGACCGGAACGAGATCTCGACACCTCGAAGACGGTGTCGGATTGGTAGAGCAGTTGATTCGATCGCGTGCTAAAATGCTGGCGTAGCTCAGTCCGTTCCGGTCTCCGACCGGAACGAGATCTCGACACCTCGAAGACGGTGTCGGATTGATAGAGCAGTTGATTCGATCGCGTGCTAAAATGCTGGCGTAGCTCAGTCGGTAGAGCAGCTGATTCGTAATCAGCAGGTCACCAGTTCAAGTCTGGTCGCCAGCTCCAATGTAATGAACGCCACTGTAACGGGTGGCGTTCTCTGTTTGAAGTCTGACCATGAAAACGCAGATGCAAACATATGGTTGAAATGATCGTCATCGGGGCCGGACCGGCAGGCCTTTCATGTGCAATAGAGGCAAAGAAAGCCGGGCTGGGGGCAATCGTGCTCGACAAAGGGAGCGCGTTGGATTCGATCCGTCGATTTCCCACAAACGTCATCTGGTTTTCCACGCCCGAGCTGCTGGAGATAGGCGACGTGCCGTTTGTTATCTCAATGGTTCGACCGACTCGTGTGGATGTTTTGAACTACTACCAGAAAGTGTGCGACCACTATCAATTGGACATTCGACCGTTCAACAGGGTGGAAGAGGTCGTTCGGGAAGACAGGAAGTTCGTGGTGAAGACGGGAAACGGCAAGTCCTACTCCGCAAGGAATGTTGTCGTTGCGACGGGGTACTATGATAATCCCAATATGCTTGGTGTTCCGGGCGAGTCGCTGTCCAACGTATTCCATCATTATCGTGAGCCGTTCGAGTTCTTTGGATGTGATGTTGCCGTTGTTGGAGGAAGAAACTCAGCAGTTGAGGCTGCATTGGATCTGTACCGACATGGAGTACGCGTGACGCTCATCCATCGGGGGAAGAAGCTGAGTGATGGAGTAAAATACTGGATCCTACCCGATATCGAGAATCGCATCAAGGCCGGTGAAGTGAAGGCACTCTTCGAGTCGAGGGTTCGCGAGATCAAGGGCGGATCTATCACCGTAGAGACACCCGATGGAGTTCAGAACCTCAAGAGCGATTTCACGTTTGTCCTCATCGGCTTCCATCCGGATACCACACACCTTGAACGCTATGGTGTGCAGATCAATCCTGAAACTATGGCTCCTTGTTTTGATGAGAAAACTCTGGAGACGAATGTGGCCGGCTTGTACGTTGCCGGCTCGATCGTCGCAGGCAAGAACAACAACAAAGTGTTCGTCGAGAATGGACGCACACATGGGCCGGTAATTGTCTCTGCGATCTTATCCCGGCAGCGGCAGGAGATGTCATAGGAATCTCTGTTTGATTTTAAGGGGCTCTTTTCTTAGATTGGTGCAACTTTTTGGAAGTGTCCACCCTGCAGTTGCCCCAAGAGAAAGGAACTGAATGAACGAAGGCAAGATTGTCCAGGTAATTGGTCCCGTAGTTGATGTCGACTTTTCCGGCGGCAGCCTCCCCGCAATTCTCACCGCACTCAAAATTCCCCGAACGAATTCAGACGGTCATCAAGACGAGCTTGTCTGCGAAGTGCAGCAACACCTCGGCGACAATCTTGTGCGCACGGTGGCGATGGATTCGACCGACGGGCTATGCCGCGGCATGAAGTGCATTGATGCTGGAGGCCCGATTACCGTTCCGGTGGGTCCGGAAGCTCTTGGACGCCTGATTAACGTGGTCGGTGAGACAATCGACGGTCTTCCGCCGATCAAATCAAACAAAAGATATCCGATCCATCGCCCCGCTCCAAAGTTTGCAGACCTCTCCACACAGAGGGAGATGTTTGAAACTGGGATAAAGGTGATTGATCTCCTCGAGCCATACTCAAAAGGGGGGAAGACAGGCCTCTTCGGAGGTGCGGGTGTTGGCAAGACCGTTATTATTATGGAACTGATCAACAATATTGCCAAGCAGCACGGCGGGTTTTCGGTGTTCGGTGGCGTGGGCGAGCGAACTCGTGAGGGGAATGATCTCTGGCTGGAGATGAAGGAGTCAGGCGTTATTAACAAGACGGCGCTTGTGTTCGGACAGATGAATGAGCCGCCGGGTGCCCGTGCGCGCGTCGGGCTAACCGCTTTGACGATTGCAGAATATTTCAGGGACGAAGAGGGGAAGGATGTGTTATTGTTCATCGACAATATCTTCCGGTTCGTACAGGCAGGGTCTGAGGTTTCCGCTCTTCTCGGACGCATGCCGTCCGCTGTGGGGTACCAGCCGACTCTCGGCTCGGAAATGGGCGAATTGCAAGAGCGCATTACCTCGACGAAAAAGGGGTCCATCACGTCTGTTCAGGCAATCTACGTTCCCGCGGACGATCTTACTGATCCCGCTCCTGCTACTACCTTCTCCCATCTTGATGCCACGACGGTGCTCAGCCGCCAGATCTCGGAGCTCGGCATTTACCCTGCGGTTGATCCCCTCGACTCCACGTCTCGCATTCTCGAACCCGCGGTAGTCGGTGAGGAGCATTATTTCGTTGCAAAGAAAGTGAAGGAGATTCTCCAGACATACAAGGATCTGCAGGACATCATCAACATTCTCGGGATGGACGAGCTATCCGATGAAGATAAGTTGACCGTGGCTCGTGCGAGAAAAATACAGAAGTTCCTCTCGCAACCATTCCATGTGGCGGAACAGTTCACGGGAATCCAGGGACGTTACGTGAAACTCGAGGATACGATCCGCAGCTTCAAGGGGATCATCGACGGGGAGTACGATCACCTGCCGGAGCAGGCCTTCTTTATGGTTGGAGATATTGATGAGGCGGTTGAGAAGGCCAAAGCACTTTCGGCCACGTAATCCGCGGAGAGTTCGATGTACGAGAGAGCGTTCAAGCTCGAAATCATAACGCCGTCAAAAGTCGTGTATCGCAACGAAGCGACAAGTTTAGGAGCCCCGGGGGTGTTGGGGGGATTTCAGATTCTGTACGATCACGCTCCATTTCTTTCGGCTTTGGAAATCGGTACGATCAAGGTAAAGGATGCGACGGGAAATGACACTCTGTTCGCGACGAGTGGCGGGTTTATCGAGGTGAAAGACAACCATGTGGTTGTTCTTGCCGACACTGCTGAGCGTGCGGAGGAGATCGATGTTGAGCGGGCGAAGTCTGCAAAAGATCGCGCATCGAGCAGGCTCCATTCTCATGACGAACATATTGACGTGTTGCGCGCACATGTAGCTCTCTTGAGAGCGGTGAACCGGTTGCGAATTGCTGAACGTGCGTAAAGCGGTGCTGTGCCCGTGTGATTTCAATCTCCCTCAGTTGCGTTTCGTTGACAATCCACCCCCAAAGACATATATTTCGCAGGAAGTTTTTCCCCTCAACACATATGTCCACCGAACAAGCCCTTATTGTCCGTTTGTTACGAAGTGTGGAACGCCTGTTCCAGGACCGTCATCAAGACCTCGCTGCTGAAACCGTGGGAGAGATTGTCATTAGGGTTTCGCGGGAACCTGATATCAGCAAAGCGTTGGAGGATCTATATTCAGTAAAGGGACTTGATCGGTTCTCAATGAAGCTGATGTGGCTGCTCGACAGAAGTGGATCACGTTGCATTTCGGATAGCGAGCTCGATCATGAGACGGAAGTCCTCACGCAATTGATTCCCGCAATTGGAAGACGTTCGAGGTCCACGGAAGTTCCGACAATCAGGCCGTTCGACACGTTTCTTGATGCGCTCCACGCATTCGGTACAAACATCGAAGAGCTGGTCAAAAGAGCCCATGAAGGGGAGAAATTCCACCGGCTTGAGACCAACATGTTGGACCGCTTGCTCGACGAAACGGCAGCCCTCCAGACCGCGGCCAAGATGACATCGAAGGACGAGGTGGTGCATTTCACGGATGTCTTTTTGTTGTTTGTCAATTATGTTCTCGAGAATCGGATTTATGATGACCCACGCGTCCTGACAATGATCATGAATGCAAACTTGACCCTTCAGACTTTTGTGGAGGCTCAAGATGCGAAGGATGGCGACTCCCTCGAACAAACGATTGAGCTCATGCGGAATCCCGAGAGCTTTCTTGGGCACATTCATACAAATTAATTGAGCACCTGATGACCAAAGTATGTGCAGTAATAATGGCGGGAGGTGTAGGAACGCGATTCTGGCCGAGGAGCAGAGAACGATCGCCGAAGCAGCTTCTTGAGATCCTTGGCAAAGGGACGATGATTCAGAATACGGTGAAACGTCTGGACAAGTTCATCGACCCGGAGAATGTGTTTATCGTTACGAACAAAATTCAGAAAGGCCTTGTTGCGAAGCAGCTCCCAAATGTCCGGGAAGAGAATATTGTTGTAGAACCGGTGGGGCGAAACACCGCTCCGTGCATTGGGCTTGCCGCACTGCATGTTCTTCGGATCGATCCTTCGGCGGTGATGCTGGTGCTTCCCGCCGACCATCTGATCCAGGATGTTGTGGAGTTTCAGCGCGTGATCGAACTCGCGGTCGAGATTGCTCATGGGTCGGGGAACCTCATGACTATAGGCATCCATCCAACACATCCCGAGACTGGATACGGGTACATTCAGATGTACAACGAAGATGGAAAGCATAATCCCTATTTTTCGAAGGGAGTGTACAAAGTTAAAACCTTTGCGGAGAAGCCGAATCTTCAGGTTGCTGAACGGTTCCTCGCCAGTGGTGACTTTCTTTGGAATAGCGGTATGTTTGTCTGGCGCGCGGATGCGATTCTTCGCAGCATCAAACAGTGCCTTCCTGACCTGCATTCGGAGCTGATGAAAATCGGGACTGCCATTGGGACGCCGCAATATCAATCAACATTGGAAATGGTCTACGGAGTAATTCGTGGCATTTCAGTGGACTATGGGGTGATGGAAAAGTCGGAGGATGTGTTTGTTATTCCGGGTCAATTCGGATGGAGCGACATTGGGTCATGGGATGAAGTGTACCGAATCGCTGGCAAGGACGACCGTGGAAACTCAATCAACGGCAGAGTGATTCACCGAGATACGAACAATTCATTTGTATACTCAGAGAATAGGGTGATTGCAACAATTGGGGTGAGTGACCTGATTATTGTCGATACAGGAGACGCGCTGCTGGTATGCAAGCGGGGACGGTCGCAGGATGTGAAAGAGATATCGGATTACTTGAAGCGGAAACAGATGAATGAATACCTGTAGTTATCAGGCCAAGCTAATTCTTTGGAGTGCGATTACCGTGATGTTCGTTACCTTTCTGCAAGGCTGCGGGAGTGCATCTCCGAGATTCACATCATCCGCGCCGCGACCTGGTTCCTTGAGTGATTCTCATGACCTGAGGGGGATTGCGTCATATTACGCCGATGAATTTCATTCTCGCAAAACGGCGAACGGAGAGACCTACAACATGCACGAAATGACGGCGGCACATCGGACGCTTCCTTTCAACACCAAGGTGCGGGTAAAGAGCTTGGAGAATGATCGAACGGTCGTTGTCCGGATCAATGACAGAGGGCCATTCAAAGGAGGTCGCGTAATTGATCTTTCGCTTGCCGCTGCCAAGCAGTTGGGGCTAATTGCAAAGGGGACGGGTCGCGTGGAAATAGAAGTCATTGAGTTAGGAAGCAAATGAGTGGCTCCAGGCCTTTAGTTACCGAGCGCGATGTATACTCTCTCCTCGCAAGTGGTGGAAAGAGATTGGAAGTTTTGCCGGGTTCGGTGATCACGTCTCTTGCGAAGGATACCGCAGTACTTCATGGCGTACAGATTATCGAATCCCCATCGTTGAAGGAATCTGCTCTTTCCACTCCGACCAACCTAGAGTCGCCCCAGCCAAATGCCGATGCATTTTCCAAGCGAACCGTTGTTTTTGGAAGTGATCACGGAGGATATCAGCTCAAAGAGATTCTGAAGAAGCACGCAATGGATCTTGGATTTCAGATCGTTGATATTGGAACTTCCAATGAGGAACCGTGTGACTACCCTGATTTCGCATACGCAGTAGCACGTACTGTTTCCTCTGGAAACGCTTGGAGAGGTGTGATGATCGATGGGGCAGGAATAGGTTCTTGCGTTGTCGCCAACAAGGTTCCCGGTATCCGCGCTGCCTGCTGTCATAATGAGTTTGTTGCCAGAAACTCACGAGAACACAATGATACGAATGTTCTAACGCTCGGCAGCCGAGTGACGGGATCGGAAGTTTGCAAGGAAATCCTCAAAGTATGGCTTGAGACATGGTTCTCTGGGGGTAGACACAAGAAAAGAGTGGACAAGATCAGCGAAGTAGAAAACCGGCTTTGGAAGTAGAATTTGGAAAAGGAAGCGTTTTTCTGCATTTTTTGACGGCCAGCACACATCTCCCATGTGTGCTCTGAGGCACAACAGCAAAACCCACCTTGACATTAATTAGACCATCAGCTATCTTGAGGCCGCATTCTGAGGAGTTGGTATCGTACCACTAGGCTGAAAGATATAGGCTCTGTTGAACCTTTATCTAGAACCAGCCGTTGTAAGTTATGGTTCTAATTAACCGATGTGTCACTAAAGGAGGGCATGAATGAAAGGACTACCTTACATAATCTCAATGTTAGGTTTGTCTATTGTTGTTGGCTGTACGCCCGTCAACCAAAACACGATCAGGAAAGATGAGGTTGGCAAAGAAACGATGGAGCCTCATCAGATTTCCTCTCCGTCCTTTTCGGAAGTGATGAACCTTGATCTCTTGCTTGATACATCCACACGAAGCATCATCCTCAGTTATGGACCAACGATAAAGAAATATGCCGAGAAGTATGGCTTTGACTGGAGGCTAGTGCTGGCAATCATGCGTCAAGAATCTGGATTCGAAATAGAGGCCGAGAGCCACAAAGGAGCGTCGGGTTTGATGCAGATAATGCCTGCTACAAGTAAAGAGGTTGCGAAGGTTCTCGAAATCGATGACATGACCCACCCCAAAAACAATATCCGCGGTGGGATATTCTACCTGAAGCGACTTTACAACCTTTTTGAGGGGGCAGAAGAAATCGACCGGATAAGACTGTCGCTTGCCGCGTACAATGCGGGGGTTGGCCGAATCTATGACGCCCAAGAGCTGGCAGCATACTTGAGCGAGAACCCGACGAAGTGGCAGGCCGTGCGGGACGCTCTCCCTCTGCTCTCGAAGCGATATTATACTCTCCATAGGAATGTATGGCCTCAGGAAAAGCCGCGAGCAGGGTTCTTTGGGAACTCGCGCGAGACGATTCAGTACGTTGAGAGAATTATGGGGTTCTATGACGAGTATCGTCTCGCTCTCAATTAGCTGAGGCAACCATCAGTTTGAAGAGAACGCCTGGGGAATGATAATCCTCAGGCGTTCTTGCTTTTCTGACCTTGAATCGTCAAGGTAAGAGTATGGCGCTAGCGATGACAGTGGTCCAGATACCGTCCTTGTGCCCTTCCGCAGACTGCGTTACGTTGTAGGTTTTGATGATTTTGCCACTCATCTTAAAGATCTTCTCTCTTTCATCCCACGCAACGCTGGGGTCGAACTCTACGCCGAGTGTTGTTGCAAGCATTGTTGCAGCCAAGTCTTCTGCGTACTCACCGGCTTTTTCGTCCGTTTCTCCGAAGGGATGGTGTTCGGAAAGGTACCCATACTGGCTCGTATCAGCTGGCGTCGCAACACCGATTGACGCCGCTATGAGCCTGTTGGGTTCGTTGGTGGCGTTCCTGGCCATCACTGCAAATGTGATCTGCCCAGGCTGCAACAGCTTCAGTCCTTCTTCCGTGGGAATCCTTTTGCACCCTGGGGGATAAATGCTTGAGACCGTTACAAGGTTACATTTTTCGATCTTAGCGTCGCGAAGCGCAAGTTCGAACGACTGGAGGTAATCCTTGTGGCGACCTACCCCCTTCGTGAAGAACATCTTGCCCGGGACATACAATTTCTCATCTCCATACTGATTCTTGATTCATGAATTGCTGCTACTTCTTTGCCCCACGTGGGGCCTTACCAACTCTGACGAAATGACGTTTTCCAACTTGGAGCACTACACTTACCGTCAACTCGATCAAAGAGTTTGGATCGGTAATCCTTCGACCATCCACACTTACTCCACCTTGGTCGATCAGCCGGCGTGCGTCGCTGTTCGATGTAGCCAGTCGCGTTTCAGTGAGAAGTCTGATGATGGAGATTTTTCCATCTTCCATGGCGATGTCTACCTCGGGGATCTCCTCTGGTTGAGCCTTCCTTATATGGACCCGATCAAACTCGTCCTCTGCCCGGTTGGCTGCTTCGCTGTTATGATACATCCGGACAAGCTCGCGCGCAAGCCTCCGTTTGAGATCTCGAGGGTTCGTTGATGGGCTGTTCAACTGCTCGTTGATTTTGCGCAGGTCGGCGAGTGGGAGATCCGTTGTCAGGACATAATAATCGTAGATCAGCTTATCCGGGATCGAAAGCGTTCGCCCATAAATCTCCTTTGGTGAGTCGCTGATACCGATGCAGTTGTCGAGGGTCTTGCTCATCTTTTCAACTCCGTCGGTCCCTCGTAGAATCGGTAACGTGATTGCTACCTGTGGTTCCAGTCCATACTCACGCTGAATATCCCTGCCCACAAGAAGATTAAACTTCTGATCCGTTCCACCCAGCTCAATATCGGCTTCAACGGCGACAGAATCCATTGCTTGCGCGAGGGGATAAAGGAACTCATGAATGCTAATTGGTTCTCCTGACTTGTATCGCCGCTCGAAATCGTCACGCTCGAGCATTCTGGCAACTGTATACTTACTTGCCAGCCTGATCACATCTGAGAAGGACATATTGCCAAGCCACTCGGAGTTATAGAGCATTTGAATTTTCTTTGTGGAAAGGATCTTTGTAGCCTGTTCAAAGTAACTCTGTCCGTTCTTACGTGTTTCCTCGAGCGTAAGATGAGGGCGGGTTTTGCTCCGTCCCGACGGATCGCCAATCATTCCCGTGAAATCCCCCACAATCAACGTTGCCTGGTGCCCCAAGTCCTGGAATTGACGAAGTTTGCGGAGGACAACTGAATGTCCTAAATGAAGGTCGGGTTTGCTCGGATCGCATCCGAGCTTGACGTTGAGAGGTTTGTTGGTTTTGAGTGATTTTTCAATCTTCTGAACGAGATGGTCTTCGGGGATGATCTCCGCGGTGCCGCGCCTGATGGCATCCATCTGTTCGTTAAGAGGGGGGAACGACACTACAGGTTACCTTGCATATCTTCTTCGGATAGCACGTTCAGTCTCTCGCTTTGCGATTGCCTCGCGCTTATCGTACGATTTCTTACCTCGTGCAACTGCAATCTGCACCTTTGCTACATTGTTCTTGAAATATACTTTCAGCGGCACCAGCGTCACGCCTTGCTCAGCAGATCTCCCAACGAGTTTGCGAATCTCTTTCTTGTGCAACAGCAGCTTTCGGATCCTCAGGGGATCAACATTCGAGTAACTGCCTTGTTCGTACGGTGAAATATGCATCCCGATGAGCCATACCTCACCGTTCTTTATCATTGCATATCCGTCGGTGAGATTTGCATTGCCGCGTCTCAGGGACTTCACTTCAGTTCCCTTGAGAACAATACCTGCTTCGTACGTATCGAGAATGGTGTAATCGTGCCGGGCTTTTCGGTTCGTGCTGACGATCTTCTCGCCGGGCTCCGCTTGATCGACCATCTCTTTCGGTCAAAATTTTTGTGCATAGTATACCGAAATTGATTGCGAAAATCAATCCACTTTAGTGTGGACTCTACGCGCTTTGACATCTTTCTCCTTGTGAGTTTGATTGACTTTCAACACGTGTTTGAGTATATTTTTTCCACTTTAGTCTGCCAATCCGACTGCATCGTAGCTCATCGCACCTGAAGAAGTGCATCGCGTGTGATGGGTGTGGGTTTGATGATACGCTACTGAAGTGAGACACAATAAAGTTTGCAGGGTCTACGACCCTCGTCGAGGGAACAGCGTTTCCCTTTTTTTGTTCCTTTTACAGAGGAGTTCATGGCTGGAAAATCCTTCGATGTTATCATTGTTGGTGGCGGGCCGGGGGGGTACACTGCAGCAATCAGAGCCGCCCAACTTGGATTGAACACGGGAATTATCGAGAGCGACCGGTTGGGTGGAATCTGTCTCAACTGGGGGT
>JACQVJ010000290.1 GCA_016209805.1 Ignavibacteriota bacterium | reverse complement strand
TAAATAAGCTAGACCAGAAACAAACACAGTCGCCCGTGTGAGTTCTCGCGCACGGGCGATTTCATTTCAGTTACGATGGAAGAGGTAATACCGGGGAGACTTTTGCTCCGTGAACTTAACAGCTGGAGCAGGGAAGTGGAACATGTTGACAGTCTTCTCAAGCAACAGCCAGTCTTCGTTCTCTGTTCTGAAGATGGAAGAGATATTGATGTCGAACCCGATGACAAACTCGCGTTTCGACCACTTGTCATCAACTCCCACACCTAATGCCACCTGAAGGAAGTCGGGCCAATAAGGCTCCAGAGAAGAGGGGAGTAGATTGTTGACGTCGCAGGCGAGCCAGTATGTGTGTGCGTCGTAATCGTCTGTGAAGCGTACCGGAAACTTGTAACCGCCCTCGGGGATGAAGCTCCATTTGAAATTGAAGTTCTTCAGAACGGGGATTCTCGTTTGCAAGTAGGCGTAACCGATCCCCCCAAGATTGAAGACGAGGTCTTTGTAGTCAAAGCCGTACTGGGGTGTGATGCCGTCTCCGACTTCAACAGAGAGGGCAAAGAACGCAGCACCTCCGAACGCCCACCAATCCGCTGTTGCGCGTTCGTAGCCCCCCCACAGCATGATATTTCTAAACAAGTGGAAGTAGAAGTAGGAAGTATAGAAATGGCCGACCTTGTCGATCCCTCTCACAGGTCCGCTAAACCAACCCTCCGAGATGAAGTGGAATCCTCCTCCGGCGTCCCGCCACCATGAATCCCATGACCACAACAAGGATGTTACGAGAAGTCCGCCGACTGAGGCCGTGGCTGCTATCTTCCGTCCTCCGAATTCGGGCTTAAGATGGAAGCCGTCCGTGACAGCCAGCGAATCCTTTGCATAGCTCCATGACGATGTAATCAATAACAGGATAATGACAAGTCGTTTCATTTATCTCTATCAGAAATCAATGAATGCCGAAACGAGGTTGAGGGTTGTCTTGTTCATATAAAACTGTCCCCGATCCTCAAACCCCGTCCGAAAAGTATATGCGATGCGCACACCGTAGTTCAATCGTGGAAACAACCGAACGCCGAGTTGGAAACTCCGTATGCTTCCCCATTCAATCTCTTCCTTTATTTTCAGATCGATCGCTCCATACAAGGATACTTCATCGTGCAACGCGATGTTGCCGAAGCTGGTTCCGACTTGCAGAAGCCAGGGCTTGTGAGGGATAGGCTGGGTGCCGTAGCTATAGTTGAACCCGGCATACACGTAGCCTTGAATGAGCGTAACGTCGTAAGCCGCTGCAAGAGTTATGTAGTCGTTCACATGCTGGATGGACTTCTTTCCCAGTAATTCGATTGCATCATCGGCGAAATGGCAGCTGATATGTCCCACAGCAGCTCTCAATGCCAGCTCCGAAAACCGAATGTCAATTGGGAAGTCAACTTTGTAGTCGATGGTGTATACTGTAAGATGCCCGGGCGTTTTGACCAATCTGCTAAACACGGTTACTGCCACACCTCCTTGGAGTGTCAGGTTCTGAAGATTCAGTTGAACGATTGGAATAGAGCCACCCACTGCGCCAATCCAGTCTTTGTTTTCCGTGACACGCGATAGTGATAGCTGATGCGAGAGACCGTCGGCCGTGAATAGAGGAAAGACTTTCTTCCCCGGGAAGATTATCATCGATGAAGCTGTATCCTCAGCATGTGCTATGCACGATGGGGCGAAGACAGAAAGGAAGATCAGGATGGCGAGCAGTTTTCTAATAAACGATTCTGGCATGTACCCCGGATGGTTTGAAGGATTGATTCACGAGATGAACAATGAGGGATGAGCGAATTTCGATCAGCGGGGTCTACTCCACGCGTATGAACGGGCGTAGTTTTTCAAGAGTCTTCTTCCCGATGCCTTGAACCTCAACGAGTGCTTCGATATTCTGGAATGGCCCATGATCTTCTCTGTAAAGGATAATACGTTCAGCATACGCTTCACCGACTCCGGGGAGTTTCATGAGTTCGATTTTGCTTGCGGTGTTGATATTAATGCTGCGAGGTTGCGGAGTAGGTTTTTGTGTCTCCCTCCTCGTATCAGCATTCCTGGCCGATTGGTTCGACGCTTGACGATTGAGTGCCTCCAGCTTCTTTGATCGTTCCAGAAACTCGCGGTCGGATTCCGAGTAATCGAATTTCTGTTCCGTGCTCCCGGAATTGCGTGCATCGGATTGATACCATCGCAGGCCAAGTCCAACCAGAAAGGTTGCGGTGAGAAATAGGATGACGCGTGTTTCGTTGCGAGTGAATCCCAATGACTGTTGAAGCACTGAAAGGATTTTCATGCAGCAAGGCCCCAATCCCCCCGTGCGACGATCGACAAGAGTCGGTTAAGAAAACGCCCTCTTCATTCGCTCAAAAAAGCTCTTGTCGGAGTTTGCAGATTTGTCCCCTTCCTTTGGATTGATATTCTCTCTGTTGCTCAGTTCTTTCAATATGGAGCGCTCCTCGGCGTTCAGTTTTGTCGGCACCCACACATTCACTCGCACAAGCTGGTCCCCCCGGCCATAGCTGTTAAGGTGCGGGATCCCCTTGTCTCGCATACGGAGGATCATTCCGGACTGCGTGCCCGGCTCGATTTTCAGTCTTGCTCTCCCGTTGAGTGTCGGTACTTCGATGTCCGATCCCAGTGATGCTTCCGGGAAGCTGACGAGTAGGTCGAGGATAATGTCGTCGCCGTTGCGGCTGAAAACCTCGTGAGCTTCTTCCTCGATCACCACAATGAGGTCTCCGGCGGGTCCCCCTTTTGGGCCCGCATTTCCTTCGCCGCGGATGGGAATGTAGTTCCCCTCACTAACTCCGGCGGGTATCGGGACTTTGATGGTGCTTTCACCCTGCGTGCGCCCGTCGCCGTGGCACGTGAGGCATGGGTCCTTTATGATCCTTCCCTGTCCTCCGCAGTTGTTGCACGTTGTTATGTTGATGAACTGACCGAATACAGAGCGCGATACCTGGCGCAATTCACCTGTACCGTTGCATACGGGGCATGTGATCTTTGAGCTGGACGATCTTGCACCTGAGCCGCTACAAGTTTCACAGGTTTTCCATTTCTTTACCTTGATCTTTTTTTCTACTCCGGTGGCGATCTCTTCGAGTGAGAGTTTCAACCTGATTCTGAGGTCGGATCCGGCCGGGCCCGTAGTGCTTCGTTGCCGCTGCCTTCCCTGACTCCTCAGCACATCATCGAAAATGGAGCCACCGAATCCCGCGCCGAAGATGTCGCTGAAGGTGGAGAAGATATCGTTCACGTCGGTGAATGGATGGAAATCCGTTCCGCGAATTCCTTCATGCCCGAATTGATCGTACCGGCGTCGCTTCTCCGGGTCGCTCAAGACCTCGTATGCTTCCGCCGCCTCTTTGAAATTCTCCTCTGCTTCCTTGTTCTCCGGATTCCTGTCCGGATGGTACTGAAGGGCAAGCTTACGGTATGCCTTCTTTACGTCTTCTTGCGTCGCTCTCCTGTCAACGCCGAGTACTTGGTAGTAATCCCGTTTGCTGGCCATCAGGTTTCTTCTACGTCCTTGTTCTTTTCCACACTTTCAGAGTCGGCACGCGGTTCCGGAGCAGCAGAGACGATTACCTTGGCATGGTGCAACACCTTATCGTTCAACATGTAACCGGGCTCGACTTCTTCGATAATGGTGTTGGCGGGAACATCGTCCTTGCGCCGCTTGAAGTCGATCAT
>JACQVJ010000041.1 GCA_016209805.1 Ignavibacteriota bacterium | reverse complement strand
CTTCAGGCAAGAATGCTTCCATTGAAATTCGATGAGAAGCAGTCTGACAAACTCATCATTGTAGCCGCAGATCCTACCGACCGCCGGATTCCCATCGTTGCACGAAACTTCGGAGCGAAGAAATACGAAGTTGCCTACTGCAAAGTACGTGTTCTGCAGAACGTCGTTGATCAGGTCGTCCCGCTCGAAAACGAATTCCTGCGTCTGCTCGAAGATTCTCAGTTTGGTATTGAAGTCAAAGACGATGAAAACGTCGTTGACGAAGAAGCTCTCGAAGCAGAAATCAGCAAGAGTGCGCTCGTTAATCTTGTGGAGGGATGTCTGGTGGAAGCGGTCAGGCAGGGTGCGAGCGATGTTCATATCATTGCGAAGGAGGGGAGACGGACGGAGTTCTGGCTTCGGCTTGATGGCGAGCTGAAGCTCTGGCACGTGCAGGAAAATACTCTACCGGAGGCTGTTGCCGCCGTGGTCAAGGATCGATCAAAGAATGTGGACAGGTTCGAGCGTGAAGCTTCACAGGACGGCTTCATCCAGCGGGTGATTGACGACCACATGATCCGATTCCGTGTGTCGATCATGCCAATTGTCGGGGTGGAATTCAAGCACAAATTCGAGAGCATCGTGATCCGGGTGCTGGACGACAGAAAAGTCATCACGGATTTGAACAAACTGGGTCTTCAAGGACCTGCGAAGGAATTTTTCTATAAGGCCATTGCCAAGCCCCAGGGCATCGTGATTCTCACTGGGCCTACCGGAAGCGGCAAGAGTACAACCTTGATTGCCGCCTTGCATCAAGTGATCGATCCGACGGTGAACGTTCTCACCGTGGAAGAACCTGTGGAGTACGTTATCAGAGGCGCGCGGCAGCTGAAGATCAGTCCCAAAATGAACTTCGATCTTGCGATCCGTGGCATTCTCCGCCACGATCCCGACATCGTGCTTGTAGGAGAAATGCGTGATAAGGCAACAGCCGAGATTGCAATCAAGCTTGCCAACACTGGCCACCTGACGTTCTCGACGCTGCACACAAACGATGCGCCGAGCGCCGTCTCACGCTTGTACAAAATGGAGATCGAACCTTTCCTCATCGCCTATGCGATCAACATCATCGTAGCCCAACGGTTAATCAGGACGCTGTGTCCTTTTTGTAAACGCGCTCTCCCTCCTCATGAGATCGATCGCGAACTCTACATGAAATTTGGGTTCACAGCCCAAGACCTGGATAATCACAAGATCTATGAAGCGCAGGGTTGCGACCGATGCAACGGGGGATACAAGGGCCGCGCGGCAATCCATGAAGCTCTCTACTTTACGAGGGAGATCAGAGCGATGATTGCGAAGGCAGGCAGCGACATCGATGAAGAAAGTATTCGGGAACAGGCGGTCAAAGATGGGATGTGGACCTTGCGTCGCGCGGGTATTGAGCGTATTAAAGCCGGTGATTCCACGCTTGAAGAGATAGCAGCTGTGACAACTGATGATTAGGGTATGAGAGATGATTGAAACGGCAATTCGGACATTGAAGGAAATTGCGGCGACGATTCCGCAGACGTCTCCCGGTGTGGAGAGGCAGATGCTCATTGGAGACATGACATCGAAGCAGTCACCGGCAGAACGATCTGCGCTGAAGAAGTTGCTTGATAGCTACCTGATGCACATGATTAAGATCAGTGCATCGGATATCGATCTTGGAGGATATGGATCTTCCGGCCACATCTGGTACCGTGTCTACGGAGATAAGAAGCCCGACAGAAAACTCGGTGATTTCACGCCGGACGAATTTAGTCTCCTGATTCAGAGTGTGCTTGTAGAGCGGCAGAGACTCTTTCTCTACGAGAACAGGAATCTCGACTTTTCATACACCGTCTATGATGGGGACAAGATGTACCGGTACAGGGCGGACGCATATTTCGATCTTGACCAGCTCGCATTGAATATGCGAGCGATCAACGCGACCGTTCGACCGTTCAAGAATCTTGAACTTCATCCCGGGGTTGCGAGAGAGCTCAGCCTTACTCATTCGTCGCAGGGGCTGACTCTCGTGACCGGCATAACCGGGTCAGGCAAAAGCTCGACCTTGGATTCCATCATCGATGCGAATAATCACTCGGTGGATGCACACATTGTGATAATCTCTTCACCGGTAGAATACGTTCACAAACCCGACCGTTGCATCGTGCGACACCGTGAGGTTGGACGAGATGTGTTGTCATTCAAAGAGGGAGCGATTCAGGCATTGCGCCAGGATCCGGACATCATCGTTATCGGCGAAATGCGTGACCCGGATACCATCATGACCGCCCTTGAGATAACCGATAGTGGTCACAAAGTGTATTCAACGTTGCACACAGCATCTGCAGTTGAGACAATCGACCGGGTTATTGGTGAAGTTCCTCCGATTGAGCAGGAGCGTGTGCGCATGCGACTGGCTGACACGCTGAGTTGCGTGATTTCCCAAAAACTCGCCCCGACACTGGATGGCAAGGTGGTGTTGGCGAAGGAGGTCATGATGATGATACCTTCGGTCAGGGCCGCAATCAAGAACAACAACACAGGTGAGATCTACCAGATGATGGCGGAATCTGGTGACCTCGGCATGATTACGCTAGAGCAAGATCTGAAGCGGCTCTATTTGCAGAAACGGATCTCACTCGAAACTGCTCTCTTTTCTTCAAATAACAAGCGGCGATTCCAACAGTTGATGAATCTCGGAGATTAGAGACAGGCCGCCGTCATTGTTAGGCATGGCGGTGTGAGCTCTTTGACATAGATGTGAAAGATCGCCGGGGAAACATGAAAAACGGCGAATTTTCTTGATTCTTTCCTCAGCAATGATATATTTGAATCGCCTGTGCGTTAGACGTTTTCTTTTCACTTGAGTTGTCAGAAGAGGGTGTCTAAGACGTAGTTTTTTCAGGAAAAGGGGAGGAGAAAAAAACGGTTCGGGTTACGGGATCCAACTCGGATCACAAACCTGCGCAACGGATCGTGAACGCCAGCACTG
>JACQVJ010000283.1 GCA_016209805.1 Ignavibacteriota bacterium | reverse complement strand
CTTGATGTCATCGGGTGCCGCAACTTCCCCGCTCAACACGTCGAAGAAAAGCTCCTTACCTTCGAAGCTACCCATTAACCCGATGAACAGACTTTGCAGACGCTGTTGGCCGTCAAGGACAAGGCACTTCCTTTTGCTGTCCTCCGGAACATAGAAATCACTGAGGCGGAGCCCGTCCTTCCAATTGTCGATGAACTTTCGGTGCCTGATGGTGCTGTTCGTCTTCCAGATCAGGAGAGTGGAGATTGGGTACTCTCTCAGTATTGAATCGAACAAACGGCAAATCTGGTCTTCGCCCCACACAAATGGCCGTTGGATGTTCGGCAGCCAGAAGCCTCCGTCCTCATCACGGTTGTTCAACACCCCGACGATCTTCCGGATGGTGAGACTCTTGTTCTTCAACGAATGGCTCTCCTTCCGATGATTCATTCTGCCCCAGCCGACTACTTTGCGTCAGCAGGGGAGAAAGTGTCGTCCAGAGACAATATCAATTCATCTTTTGTCCGAGTCGGGTTCAATATCCCCACCTCAACGAATCCGCGTTCTTGTTGCCTCGGCTTCGGGTTCACAGGTTCACAGCTCAAAGCCTAACAAAGGAATACACGCAATCGAAGCCAACATTCAACAGTACTCGACTCGCGCGACGGTCAGCTTGCCGCTATGTTGTGGGCATCACCGAACAGTTCGACATGGCAGAGTGCATCGTTTTGAATGCCACACCTCAACCTGACTTGACCCCATCCTGCACGGATGCCCCTTATCTCCTTGGCAACGCTTTCGACTGTGTCTCTGACCACTCTGTTGGACATCCTGAACCTCCTTCCACCTGGGGTAGCTGTCATGTATGCGTTCGGTGTCAACCTCGCCAACCTGTCAATGTCCCCATCCTTGGGAAGGATGTTTCCTCCTATCATGTATGGGCTCAACAAGGCATAAGGTTGTTCGTGCAGGAGCCGTTCCCAAACCCCCGGGTCATGACTGCTCTCAGATCCGTGGTGGGCGACCTTGTAGACAAAGGCCTTCTCTCTCGTAACTTGCGAATCGTTCAGAATCACTGTCCAACCTGTTTTCGGGTCGGCGGTCTTTTCTAGGTCAGAGCCCAACAGTAATCTTCGCTCCCCAATTTCAACCCACAACACTACGGATGTAGCGTTGGTATGAGGAGGAACGATTCGTTTCTTACGTTCACCGGAGAGTGGGATTCTCTGAGAGAAATCCAGTTGTGCACTGACTATGGACGCATCTGAAGGAGATAGCGAGTGTATTTCCACGTCGTAGCTTTGGTCATGGTCAAGGATACTGTCTCGATACAGGAGCTTATCCGGAACCGCAAGCTTGGCCATATTGATCTTGGTCCCTGCTTGCCTCCTCTCGTCCAGAAGCCTCAGTACATTGACGAATTCCGTCACACCTGAACTCCCGGGGAAAGCTCCTTCTCCATAGAGGCGAAGCAACGCCGAGAAATGCTCCGACTTCAATGCTGCGGACATTACGACGTCAGCCGACCTGCAACGAGCCACCAACGTGCCAATCCCTTGAACGTGGTCATCGTGCCAGTGTGTGGCAACAACGAGTTTAACGGCGGTGGACACATCCAGCCCAAGCTGTTCCAAGTATTGGACTTGGGCTGGCTGACCCGACGTAGGCTCCAAACATGAATCGACTAGGATCCACTTCCCGCACTCCACGTGTAGTGCTATCGCTTCTCCATATCCCGGTCCGAATATTGACACTTCAACTTCATTATGGTTTGGAGCCGACAGCACAGTACCAGAACTACTCCTCAAATAAGGCACTCAGGTCTCCCGAATTCTTGCTGATGTCATCTTTGGTCCAGACCGGAAGTCTACGAAAGCGAAGAACGGACTCTCGGATTCTTCCGGAAGGTCGTTCCAAGTAGCCGATGCTCCAGTAAAACACGGCACCTGGTTCGATGAAATGTCTCTCATCAGGAGTCACATCTTCCACATACATCTCCGCCTCCAACTCCGTGGGGTCTCCGACAATCGGTGACAATGTGGCAGTAAATGTGTCATCAGCCAAACGGATTACTTTCCCCTCCCACTTCTGAATTGCACGGAAGAACTCGGTGAATGCTGATGGGGCTGGGGGACTCACCACCAGTCTGCCTATTTCTACGCGAGACCCCCCTGTGGTACCGTTCTTTTTGACTCCCCTCGTTAGATCACCAGGGGAACTATTTATTCCGGTAACGAGCGCCTCTTCCTGAAATCTCCTGTCGATGTCTACTCTATCGCTAGATGTCAGGACGTTGTCCTTGTTCAGATTAGCCGATGTTGCCGCAGATGAATTGCCCACGCTCATCTTTGTTCCCCCAGTCCTGCTATCGTTTGAGCTATGTCGAGACTCCTCTTCATCGAGGAGTCCCACCTCCCGGACAATATGATCCTCGCAGCATCGGCTCCCCCGATTTCTTGGTCGCTCGCCTTGAGTTCGTAATGGTCATTGACCTCTACAAAGATACCGTATCTTATGCGAGCCGAAGGTTGGACTATCACATGTATGTGGCCCTTGAGATCGTCTGGTCTCTCCCCCCGGACTGTCAAGTCAACCATGCCCGGGTTTTTGAGCAACGGGTTCCAGTCGTGCTTCGGAACCAGCCGATGCCCAAGTCCATGCCACGATTCCTCCGAGGTCAGGTCGAAATGGAAGTCTCGGTTAATACCCATGAATCTCAAGGGAGTGTGGCTCAGGAGTCCCAGTATCCCGACCACCATATCTCTCAGAGACTCATAGTACGACTCTTGGACCGTAGTCGCCTGGAATCTCTGTTTTACGACATTGACATCAAGCCATTCCGTCTTGAAACTTGCAGCGTCAGGATGGACTAGGTTAACAGTTGCTGCTTTGGCTTCCTCGTTGCGCAGTAGATTGTTGGCGGCGAACCAAGAAGGGTGAAAAATGGCAGGATTGAACGCTCCCATCAACACGATTGAAGCACCTTGGATCTGGCTTTGCACCAATGCTTTTCTCCTCAATACTTGGCCGGAAACTGGTCTTCGGGATTCTCCCACTTCCACAGATGACCACATAATAGCTCAATGACTTCTCCCATTCAATCCTCAAAAATGTCGTCTCTGTCGTCGCCGCTATCTGAGCCAGATATGACGACAAGTACGCAAGTATCGTCTCTATCGTCACTACCCGGGTTAATTGGCGCAAGCGGCGATGGTGATGACATCGCGGATATTGGGGACGATAACCATCCTATCTGAGACCGGGAGACGTTCCTATTTGGGGAGAAGACATGACGACTGAGGAGAGCGCTCTTTGTCACAACCACCCCTGACCTGTTTGCCCTCCTCGTGGCTCAGCGAGCGACTCCATGTGTATTCACTCGTCCTCCGCCGGGTGGCTAGGCCGGTGCTGACTTCAAGAAATCCACCAGTTGAAGCAGCAGTCCCTGAACATCAAGGTTATCTATGGGATGACTCCGGATAGTCAACACATGCATGATGTTCCTGGTTCCCCAAGGCAATGGGTGGCATTAAGGACGGGGAGAGGGCAAGTCCTCACACGGACTTCTTCATGTGGCTCGGCCCGATCTCCGGATACAGCGTGAACAGCGGGTTAGACCATGGGTCGTCGCCAGCGAGCTTGCCCAGATCGGTGAGCCGGTAGTAGACACGGCCGGGGGCAGGCGGGTAGTTGTCCTGGATGGATGACGCCTCGGTGTCGCCAGTCTCCTCGACCCACCCCAATCGCTTGAGCACACCGAAGTACATCAGGAACGAGTGGTACCTCATGTGGGTGAACTTCCGCGACACTCGCTTCAGCTCGCGCTGGTAGATTCGCTCGGCATCCTCCTCGGTGACGTCGGCGCCGCTTACCACCAACTTGCTGATGATCCGCTCCGACCTCTCCCTGGCCGTGGCCCTGGCCAGGGCCTCCTTGTACTCGTAGTTGATGTCCGACTGGGCGGCGCCCCGTTCCGGGTCGATGGCCCTTGAACCCTCCGGCCCCTTGCCCAGCAGGAACTCGCGGATGAACCAGCCGCAGCCGAAGGGCCGCAGGAAACCGCCGCGTGCCGGCCTGAGGTCCATCACCATCAGGCAGCACCCTTCCTCTGGACATCCTCCAGGCTCTCGATCATCCTCGCGGCCACCCGCCGTATCGCGGCCAGGTTTTGCTCCAGGACCTTCTTTTCCTTCGACCATAGAGCCACGTAGGGAAACGACCTTGTGCCGCTGTCGAAGCCGAAGTGCGCCCCCACGGTGAAAGCAGCGCTCTCCGCGATGGTCTCTGCATCATGCCGGGGTATGTGGAATACCCCTTCCGTGTAGTAGTGGGAGACCTCGTGGAGCAGCGTCTTGAGCTGCTGTGCACGGGACTCCTCCGGCCTCACCCAGATGCCGCTGCCCGGGCTGTACCAACCCTTCACCTCGGGATCGACGGTGGGCTTCGATT
>JACQVJ010000289.1 GCA_016209805.1 Ignavibacteriota bacterium | reverse complement strand
ATCGAGGCACTGATCGACAAGACATCACCGGACGTCATCATTGTCGATTCCATCCAGACGATGTACCTCATCGGAATGGAAAGTTCACCCGGAACGGTCAGTCAGGTCCGCGAGGCCACGGCGATGTTCATGCGCTTCGCGAAAGGGCGGGAGATCCCTGTCTTCCTTGTTGGTCACGTGACAAAAGAAGGAATGCTTGCTGGACCCAAGGTGATTGAGCATATGGTGGACACGGTTCTGCAGTTCGAAGGAGAGCGACATTATTCATATCGAATACTTCGCGCGACGAAAAACCGCTTCGGGTCGACAAACGAGATCGGGATTTTCGAAATGCACGACGGCGGATTGCGTGAAGTTGCCAATCCGTCGGAAGTGTTTCTTGCTGAGCGGAAATACGGCGCGTCCGGCTCGACGGTCGTTGCGAGCATTGAAGGGACGCGACCGCTCCTTCTGGAAGTCCAGGCGCTTGTTGCGCCAACCAGTTACGGCGTTCCGCAAAGGACCGCCACCGGCTTCGACTCGAAACGGTTGCAGATGTTGCTTGCGGTTCTCGAGAAGCGTGTCGGTCTGCATGTGGGTCAATACGATGTGTTTGTGAATGTTGCCGGCGGGGTGCGTATTGATGAACCGGCCGGGGATGTCGGGATGGCTCTTTCCATTGTGTCGAGCCTGCGGGATGTTCCCGTGGACTCGCAAGCGGTTGCTGTGGGTGAGGTCGGTCTGGGAGGTGAGATTCGAAGCGTAAACCAGATCGAGCGGCGCATTGCGGAAGCGGGGAAACTTGGTTTCAAGCGTGTCCTGCTTCCGCGCAGTAATGTGAAGAACATCCGAAAGAATGGTGATGTTGAGGTGATTCAGGTTGACACGGTGAACGACGCAATCTCCTCGCTGATCGGCTCGTCATAAGTTTTTCGTTCTCGCCACACTAAACCCCTTGATGAAAAGAACTCTTATCAAGTTGAATATGATCGTGACGATGGACCGCGCCCGTCGGGTGATCCGGGGAGGCGGTATCGTCGTCAATGGGAATACGATTGATCTCATCCTGACCGACGCGGAACTTTCTGCACGAAGCTTCGAGGGGGACGTTGTCGATGCGGGCAGCCTTGTTGCCATTCCTGGTTTCATTCAAACCCACATTCATCTGTGCCAGACTCTGTTCCGCGGCCTTGGTGATGACCTGGAGCTTCTCGACTGGCTGAAGCTCCGCATCTTCCCGTACGAGGCTGCACACAACGCCGGCTCGATGCATGCTTCTGCGATGGTCGGGGTTGCGGAGCTGATCCGTTCGGGCACAACAACGATCATGGATATGGGAAGTATTCACCATGAAGAGGAGGTCGTCAGGGCGATCCACGAGACAGGACTGCGTGCATACATCGGCAAGGCGATGATGGATGTGAATGACCTGTACCCGCGCCTGAAAGAGAAGACGAAAGACTCCATTTCCTCGACTCAGTCCCTGGCCGAGCAGTGGCATAATTCCTCCGGCGACAGGATTCGTTATGCAGTGGCGCCGCGGTTCGTGCTTTCGTGCAGCGATGCGCTTTTGAGAGAGGCGTATGAGATGACGCGTTCGTTTCCCGGGATGCTCTTCCACACACATTCATCGGAGAACAAGAGCGAGCTCGAGGCCGTCCGGAAGCGCTGCGGGATGGACAACGTGGAGTTCTTTGAGTCGCTGAACATTTTGCACAGCAACACCTGTCTTGCTCATTGCATCTGGCTCAACGAAAAAGAAGAACGGTTGCTCGCCGAGCGAAAGTCAAAAGTGTTGCATTGCCCGTCGTCCAACCTGAAGCTCGGCTCCGGCATAGCGAGAATCCCACAGCTTCGTTCGAAGGGAATCACGGTTTCACTTGGAGCGGACGGCGCACCATGCAACAACAATCTGGACATATTCAAGGAAATGAGACTTGCAGCGCTTGTGCAGAAACCGCTTAACGGTCCAACGGCGACTGATGCGAAAACCATTTTTGAAATGGCAACGCTCGGCGGTGCAGAGACTCTCGGCATCTCGAATGAGATTGGGAGTATTGAAGTAGGAAAGAAAGCCGATCTCGTCCTGCTCGATCTGAACCGCGTATGGAATTCTTATGACGTGACCCATGATGATATGATTTACTCTTCGATTGTGTATTCCTCCACTCCGGAAAATGTCCGCTCCGTGATGGTTGACGGACAATGGGTGTTCCGCAACTACTTGCACCTCACGCTTGATGAAGGCGTGGTCGTTCGTAAGGCGAACGATGAGCTGCGCCTCCTGCTTGGAAGGGTGCAGTGACAAACGAATGGATTGGGTATGTCGCGATCATAACATCTGTCGTCATAAACATCCCCCGAACACACGTGATGAAACAGATGGTGCTTGCAACTCATAATCACCATAAGGCGGAGGAATTCCGCTCGCTGCTGCGCGACCTTAATGTCGAAATCCTGACCCTCGATCAATTTCCGAATGTGGGAGAGATCGATGAAGATGGCGCCACCATCGAGGAGAATGCGCTGAAGAAGGCACGCGAAGTATTTCGCCACACCAGATTGCCCTCTCTCGCGGACGACACGGGATTGGAAGTTCACTATCTAAACATGGTTCCGGGAGTGTATTCCTCACGTTATGCGGGACCGAACGCGACGTATGCGGACAACCGCAAGCAACTCCTGACAGAGTTGACCGGCGTTCCCCCTCGCCGCCGGACCGCAAGGTTCAGGTGTGTGCTCGCGTTTGTTGCACCTGAAGATGTTGAAGAGACAGTCGAGGGAACGTGTTCCGGCGTGATCACGGAAAATCCCCGCGGTCAGCATGGATTCGGCTACGACCCGATTTTTCTTCCGATTGGCTACGACAAGACATTTGGAGAGATGGACGCCGAAACGAAGAACACCATCAGCCACCGCGCTGTGGCCGCGCAGAACATCAAAGGTGTTCTGAACGAATACTTCGGATAGAGATACGAACGGATCGAAGGTGTTGACCTTCCCACCACAGAGTGTTATCTTGTCAAAAGAATTTAGCGAGGAAAACGATTCATCGAACATGACTTGGCTGTTTGGCTCCCGCAAACAGGGGAGGCTTCAACCGACCTGGCGTTACAGCACACGTGGCGTCATCTGGCGTTTGATCCCGACCGAGTCAAGAAAACTGGTCGGTGAGGAGCGCGACCTTTCAAGCAAGAGCGTGAGTTTCTTCTGCCTCAATCAGATGACGGGGAAGGTATTATGGGAGATGGTGAAGTTCGATGAAGCCTGGTGGATTGGGGTCGAGGCGATTCGTCGTGATATCATCTTTCTGCACAAGTTCACAAAACCCGACTTGCCCGAGCACCGGGGGATCATTGCGGTTGATGTGTTTACCGGCAAACAGCTCTGGTCGAACGATCAACTGAAGTTCCGCTATGCACTCGACAAGACACTGTTTGCCGTGAGAGAATCAATTGAGGAGCGACTTTTGTTCGAGCTTGATTCGCAGACGGGTGAGATTCTCCGCTCGTGGGAAAACGACGAACAGCCTCTTCGTGAAGCGCGAATCCGGGAAACGCCTCAGTTCAATCACGAGCCCGAGCTTCCGTTTCCAGTCCTCGATCTCACAACTGACGATTCGGATGCAGCTGTGGCGATTCGAAAGCATTGTCACACGGAAGACCTTGTCGGTTCGGTTGAAGCGATTGACCTGGACGACGTGACTATATTCAACTACCATGAAAGGAATCCCCGGTCCACGTCGGACGAGACAAGAATGTACAACTTCCTCAAGGTTGTGAACAAGGAGACCGGAAAGATGATATTTGAGGAGATGATCAATAGCGATTCTTCAGGCATTGTGCCTGAGTCGTTCTTTGTACATCACGACATGTTGTTTTTTGTCAAAGACCGGAAGACCCTTACCGCAGTGCGGGTGGCAACACCCGGCGATGAATAGCATACACCAGAAGGCATTATGGGCGTAGCAGAGCCGTTGCAGAATCTCCCCCGGAGCGCGGCCCTGGGGAAAGAACATAAGAAGATTGCCATCAAACAGGTGGATGCGTTCACCGAGGTTCCGCTCACGGGCAACCCGGCCGGTGTTGTCGTGAATGCAGCCGGACTGACGGACCAGCAAATGCAGACAATTGCACGCGAGATGTCCGTCTCAGAGACCGCGTTTATTCTTCCGGCAACGTTACCCGGGGCCGACCTTCGTGTACGGTGGTTCACCCCGGTAACGGAAGTCTCGCTCTGCGGACATGCAACCATCGGGAGTTTCCACGCTCTCTCCGAGGAAGGAATGTACGGAATGAAAGGTCCGGGTTCCTACTCGTTTAATATCGAGACGAAATCCGGTATGCTTCCCGTTGTGGTCGAGAAGACACTGAACGACACAGAGATCTTTTTCGGTCTGATTGTACCCGAATTTGTCAGGGCGGCACAATACAAGCTCGACCTCATGCGGATCCTCAACGTTCCGCTCGAGGAATTTGACAGCCGCTTGCCCATTGTAGTTGCGGAAGATCTGTTTGTCCCCATCCGACGGCTGCACACGATCTTTGCAATGAAGCCGAATTTCTTTGCGCTTTCTCAACTTCTCACCAACCGGAAACTGCGCGGTGTATGTGTGTTTACCACGGAGACCATCGAGCGGCGGTCGGCCGTACATTCACGCTTCTTTGCGCCGAATGTGGGCATCAACGAAGATCCGGTGACCGGGTCGGCGAACGGTCCGCTTGGTGTGTATCTCTTCGAGCAGGGACAGGTGGAGCCTGTTGGCGATATGGTCACGCTCATCGGTGAACAGGGAGACGTCATCGGTCGCAAGGGGCGTGTCATAATCCAGCTCACGATCAAGGGGACACAGGTGATGTCGGTGCGGATCGGCGGACGTGCCGTGACGACACTCGATGGTGAGATGATTATCCCGTAGTCGTTCTTTTTTCCTGGTACGCGCGATATTCCCTGAGTTTTGTGCGACTCACCTGATGACGGGAATTCCCACATCAATCCCCACAAAAGGAACTTCAAATGTCACTTCACTCAATACTCTTTAGTATTGTACTTCTTGGCTCGCTCACCTTCTTTGGATGGAATGCACGGCGACTCATCGGGTATCTGAGATTAGGGAAGCAGGAGGATCGTTTCGGCCAGGCCGCTGTTCGTTTGAAGAACGTATTGGAGATTGCATTCGGTCAGACAAAGCTGTTGCGTGAACCGCTTGCCGGCCT
>JACQVJ010000281.1 GCA_016209805.1 Ignavibacteriota bacterium | reverse complement strand
CTCTGCTAGAGGTCCGGTTGAAAAGCTGTGCCACGAAGACACGAAGTCGCAAAGGTTCACAAACAATGAGAGAATCAAAACGCTCTTCTTTGTGCCTTCGTGACTTTGTGGCAAGTCCTGTACCGTGGGGTAATTGGGACGGAATCTACTATGGCAAACACTGAACAGGAGGCTATATGGTTGGTATCGTAGGCTACGGAGCATACCTTCCGAGGTATCGTATAAAAGCAGATGTGATAGCACAGCAATGGGGTGCAGATCCCGAAGCGATCAAAAGAGGTCTGCAACTCTATGAAAAAACTGTTCCCGGACAGGATGAAGATACGATAACGATTTCAGTTGCGGCGGCCCAGGATGCACTTCGCCGTGCTCAAATCAACCCGAAAGAAATCGGTGCGGTCTACATCGGTTCTGAGTCCCACCCCTATGCGGTGAAACCGAGCGGCACGATTCTCATTGACGCTCTCGGTATTGGACCGCATGTGCATGTTGCAAGTTATGAGTTCGCTTGCAAGGCGGGGAGTGAAGCGATGTACGTTGCGTACAGTCATGTGAAGTCTGGCGAGATGAAGTATGCGATGGGCATCGGTGCTGACACCTCACAGGGTGCGCCGGGTGATGCGCTCGAATACTCGGCATCGGCTGGTGGAGCGGCATTCATCATGGGAGGTGAGCGGGTTGTGGCGGAGATTCTGTTCACACATTCATACACATCGGATACTCCGGACTTTTGGCGGCGCGAAGGGGAGTCCTATCCGCGGCATGGAGCGAGGTTCACCGGAGACCCGGCTTACTTCAGGCATATCATGGGTGCTGCCAAGGCGTTACTTGAGAAATCAAAGATGTCTCCCCGGGATTTTAAGTATGCGGTCTTTCACATGCCCAATGGGAAATTCCCCATGGAAGTCGGCAAGCGTCTCGGATTTACGAAGGAACAAATAGAGACCGGTTGGCTGGTTCCATGGATGGGGAACACATATTCCGGTTCCTCGCCTACTGGTCTGGCGGCCATCCTCGATGTGGCTAAACCAGGAGACCTGATTTTCATGGTGTCATTCGGGTCTGGTGCGGGAAGCGATGGGTTTATCTTCCGCGTGACAGACGAGATCACGAAGGTCCAGAACCGCGCGGCGCGCGTGAGAGATATGCTTGACAAAGAGAAGATACATCTAAACTACGGTGAGTACGCAAAGTACCGCCGCAAGATCAAACTTAACGAGTAAGGAGGCCCGCCATGAGAGACGTCGTTGTAATAGGGGCTGGCATGACAAGATTCGGAGAGCTCTGGAACAAGTCCATCAAAGATATCTTCGTTGAAGCTGCACAAAATGCTATTGAAGATGCGGGGGTTGATCATATCGACTCGATGTATGTCGGTGCAATGTCGCCCGGTCTTTTCGTAGGGCAGGAACATCTCGGTGCAGTAATGGCGGACTATCTTGGTGTCAACCCAGTACCTGCGACTCGTGTGGAATCGGCATGTGCGTCGGGGGGTGCATCGTTCCGCCAAGCTTTTTTCGAAGTCGCTTCGGGGGCAAGTGATATCGTGCTCGCGGGTGGTGTGGAGAAAATGACCGACGGCGCGGATGTCACCGATACGCTTGCGACGGCGGCGGACCAGGAGTATGAAGTGTACCACGGGATCACGTTCCCTGGTCTGTATGCCATGATAGCCCGTGCACACATGGAGCAGTACGGTACGACGCGTGAGCAGCTGGCGGCGGTTGCAGTTAAGAATCACCGCAACGGCGCGAAGAATCCCAATGCGCAGTTCAGAAACGAAGTGACGCCGGAACAGGTGATGAACTCAACCATGGTGGCCGATCCGCTCCGTTTGTTGGATTGTTCACCCGTGAGCGATGGTGGGGCTGCGGTGATTCTTGCTTCGATGGATGTTGCCAAGAAGTTGAAGAAGAACCCAATCCGTGTGATTGCTTCAGCTCAGGCGTCCGACTCGATTGCACTACACAGCCGCAAAAGCATCACTACGCTGAACTCGGTTGTGAAAGCTGCCGAGAAGGCCTACAGGATGGCTGACAAGAAGCCGTCCGATATGAACTTAGTGGAAGTGCATGACTGTTTTACAATTGCTGAGATCGTTGTCTCGGAAGATCTCGGCTTTTTCGAGAAGGGAAAAGGGGGCGAGGCTGTTGCAAATGGGTGGACCTCGATTGAATGCAATCGAGTCCCCTTCAATACAAGCGGCGGATTGAAATCAAAGGGGCATCCTGTTGGCGCGACAGGAATCGCACAGATAATCGAGTTGTATGAGCAACTGAATGGCAAAGCCGGTGCACGTCAGGTGAAGGACGCACACGTTGGAATGGCGCAGAACATGGGTGGGTCTGGTGCCAGTTGTGTCATTCATATCCTGGAGGCAAAATGATCACCGCAAGATATCATCGAGAGATACCTCAGCGTTATCGACTTGAAGCGGGCAAATGCGAGAAGTGTGGTCACATTAGCTTCCCGCCACGGCTTGTCTGCCCGGAGTGCAAAGGAAAGAGTTTTGGAACCGTCACGTTAGGCGACTCAGGGAGGCTCGTAACCTTTACTGTAGTGCGCGTTGGCTCCGAGAAGTTCTCCAAAGAGACACCATATGCCGTGGGCGTTATTGAGTTGGATGACGGAGTGAAAGCTACATGTCAGCTTGCCGATGTTGATGTTGATGAGCTCCAAGTGGGGCAGAAGGTGCGGCTTGTGTTCCGGCGAGTTCAGGAGGATGGGAAGGCAGGCATTTTGTGCTACGGGTATAAGGCGGTGCTGCAATAGTTCAAGGATGATTGGGGGCAGCCTGCCCTCCAAGTCCGTCTTCTTTCGTTCATTGGAATATTG
>JACQVJ010000285.1 GCA_016209805.1 Ignavibacteriota bacterium | reverse complement strand
TCGTCAAGATAGACCGTAGCCTGCTGCCAGGTCTGCGTTTTGTTCAGCGTTATGATGAAGACGCCGTAGTATGCTTCATCCTTCATAAAGAGTTTCTTGATGAACTTCTCCCGCTGATCGCCGTTGATGATGTCGTTGATATCGGGGAGCGGCTCGGCTCGGTGCGTTTCGGCCATCCCGGCATAGGTCAATGAGAGTGCAATATTCCTCCGGGCGGCGTCGGCCTCCGATTCAGTTTGGGAAGCCGGACGTTCATCCCCTATTGCCTCTTCCAAATTGTCCTCTACACTTTCCTGTGAAGAACTCTCTTCAACCTGAGGTTCGTCCTTTTGCGCGGGGTCATCTGTTCTCGGGACGACGTTGTCAACGTCGTTCTGGGGCGATGCCATGGCTTGTTGGTCAACTTCCGAAGTTACGACTTCAGTCATTTCACTGGTCTCGTTTGCCGTGTCGCCCGAGTTCGCCTCTGCAGCCGGTTCAGTTTGAATGGAGGATGTCACCTCTGACACCTCGGGTGCTGAGACCTGAGCCTCCATCTGCATGAGGTCTTCCATGATCCCGATCAGCTCGGCGAGCGAAATCTCCGACCGCGAACGAATATGGCAAACGCGTTCTATGTAGTTTTTGTATGGGGTGAGATTCTTGTCCGCGAAAAAGATCAGAATGGGACTGAGAGGAATTGCGCGGTTCATCGGTGCGTCGCTGAGCAGGAGAAAATCGTAAATCGGTTTCGTGAGAAGCGCCAGCTGGCTGGCGTTATGCTGTCGGATGACCTCCTCATCTATTCTCCCTATGAGTCTGCGAAAATCTTCAGTCGTTACTTCCAACCATCCTTTCTGACGGACATATGCTTCGATCAGGCGGCCGAAGTACGAGTATTCGGAGAGATAATCGAGTTTCGAAAGAAGCTCGCCAACCGGGATGCAGTCCTGCCGCTCAAACATCAGCTGGTTCAACGTCCATTGGGGGCGGCAGAGGAAGTTCTCCACGAAATGTACGGCGTTCTCAGTTGTGGCAATGTACTCGTCACGCGAGAATGTATATTCAACGGCAAGCGACCGTAGTAGGGTTCGCTCAAGCTGCGAGATACCGGGCGCCGTCCTGTTGACCCGAGAGAACTTCGGCGATTTAGTGATCTCTTCGTTCAGCAAGTTCCTTACGTCGGCCTGGATGTAGGCCTTAACTGCCTTGGGAATATTTGCCGCGAGGATTTCATTCAGGGTAATCGACTCCCTGTCGGCAATCGTCGACTCTGTGAGTATTTGAATGATGATTTCTGTTTCTCGCTCGAGCACGTTCAGTTGGAATTCTTCTTGAGAACCATTTTCACACGGTCGATTTCTTTCCGTGCCGCTGTTTTAAATGTCTCATCGATACCCGATCGATCGACAATCTGTTGGTACATTGTCAGTGCTTGGTCGTAGCGGCCCATCTTCTCATATGACCGCCCGGACATATAAAGTGAGTTGGCGGTCCAGTCGATCGTTCCCTTTTTTGTCACAAGGTAGGGAACCTTAAGAAAATCGAGTATTGCCTGCTGATAGTCCCCTTTGCTGAAATTCGCTTCCGCGATGTAGTACCTCAGCTCGCCTTCGAGATCGGGCCCCGCCTGATCGAGCAGACCCTGGAGATGTTCGATCGCCTGATCGTTGTAACCTAAACGGGTGTATTGAATGCCTATCTTGATCTTCTTGTCGAAACTATCCTCGTTGTTCGGATAGAGGTCGAGATACTTGCGCGTCGCAGAGAGCGCCGCATCGAAAATTCCAGCGGCTTCATACGTTTCAATCAGGTTGCTGAGAGCGTAGGGAAGAAGTGCTGCATCCGGGTTGGGATTGTCTACCACACGTCTGTAGTTCTGAATCGACTCGTCCCATTTCTCTGCCGAATGATAGATGTTCCCCAGCGCAAAGTGTGCGCGCTGAACGATTGGTGCGTTCGGGTAATCCTTCATCATCCCCTCAAATTGCTTGATCGCTTCCTGCGGCTTTCCCGTGGCTTCGAGGATTTTTCCTATCCAGTACATTGCCGCTGGTGCCGATGCAGTGTTATCGTATTTGCTCTCCACCCGATCGAACAACTTTCTGGCAGTTGTATAGTCTCTCCGTCTGAAGTGGTAATTCCCTCTCTCCAGCTCGAAAGCAGCCATATCTTCATCGTTGTTCTTGTACCGTTTTTCGAATTGACTGATCAGCTTTTCTGCCGCGCTGAGCTCATCGTTGCGCAAGCGGGAAAGAATGATCTGAGCATCGAAGTACTGGCTCTCCATCTCCGACTTTGCCGATTGGGCGAGTTGAATGTACTGATTCACTGCATCAACGTAACTGCCATTGCTGAAGAGCAGGTCTGCAACTTCGCGGCTGGCGGCGGTTGCGGGGGCGACAAGTCCCGCCTGACGGAAATACGAAGTTGCAAGTTCGAGAGAGCCTTCGCTCCGGTAGATCATTCCAAGGAGATTATATGCTTCGCCAGCCTGCTCGCCCGATGGTTTTCGGGCGAGGAACTTGAAGAGATTCCTCTTCGCCTCTGTCCCGTTTCCTGCCGCGTGGTGTGCCTTCGCCAGTGCAAGATAAAGGGACGATTCAACCCCTTCTTCTGTCAACGGGTCGAGCGATTGCTGTTCGTAGAGATCGGTCAGAATGCTGAGTGCGTTGCCATAGTTATTGCTGGCAAGATATGCCTCCGCGAGTCGGTTGCGTGCATTGCTTGCCATCGACGAATACTCAAAATCATCGGCGAGCTTCTGATACAATTCAGCCGCGCTCTGCGCATTGCCATGCTGCAGAGACGCCTCTGCCAGTCGGGCGAGGACGGTGGCAGTGTGTTTGCCCACGGGGTGTATTCTGAGGTATCGTGATCCGGCCGACATGGCCGAGTCACCCTGGCCCAGCTTGTAATACTCCTGCATCATACCGAACAGCGCCTCTTCTGCCGCACTACCGTCCGGGAAATCTCTTGCTATCGAACCGAAGGTTGCGATCGCCTGTGCGGACGCACCTGATTGGGCTTCGAGCCTGCCGATACGGAGCAGCATTTGAT
>JACQVJ010000033.1 GCA_016209805.1 Ignavibacteriota bacterium | reverse complement strand
GGCAACAACTCTGCGCCATGGTTGAGTATGGGGAGACTCTCACCACGCCAGCCAAGTGAAGCGGAGTTCCTTGTGGACAAGATCATCGGGTATGATAAAAACTCGGCCCAGGATACATGGAAGGCAAGGATACTCTTTGTGGGTGACGATAGCTGGACTCCCGAGCGCGAAGAGGGGACCTTACACAGCGGGCAGGCGGAGGCGCTTGCGGAACAACATACACCGAACGAATTCGAGAAGCGGAAGATATACCTTGCAGAATATCCAACGGTGAATACTTCGCAAGGTCGACGGAAGCCGGGAGCATATCAAGCGATCATTGACGAGATCAATCGCGGGGTCCTTATTGTCAACTTCGTTGGGCATGGCAACCCAACGGTGTGGGCCCATGAAGCCGTTTTCAGTGTCCAGACTTCGATTCCCCAGCTCGAGAACGCCAACAAGCTTGCAGTCTTCTTTGCTGCGACCTGCAATTTTTCACAATTCGATGATCCGAAGCGCTACACCGGGAGTGAGTTGTTGCTAAACAGACCGGGGGGCGGTGCGATTGGAGCGGTCTCGGCGACGAGGAAGGTGTTCTCGCAGGACAATGCGCTTCTGAACCAGCGGATATTTGACATGACATTTGGTGCTGACCAGTACGGCAGGATTCGGGTCGAACGCGTCTCCACTGCAATGTACCTCGTCAAGTCCAATTTTGGCAACAGTGTGAATGACCAGAAGTTTTTCTTCATGGGCGATCCGACAATGAGGCTGCAATTCCCACGCGGGTACGCTGCCATCGATACCATCAACAGCGAACCCATGGATTCTGTCGGTGGATTACCAAGAACGACTCCCGTTCAATTGCGGGCTCTTTCGCGCGTGACGTTGAAGGGGACAATCCGTGACGACGTGAACCGTATCGACAGTACATTCGGCGGAAAGGTATCTATCATCGTCAATGATGCCTCGCGCCGTGTCATCATAGTCAATTTCTCCCCTGGTGTACCGTCGTGGCCATATCTCGCTGTAGGAGGAACAATATATCGCGGAGAGAACTCGGTATCCAGCGGGAGATTCGAGGCGACGTTCATTGTCCCCAAGGACATCTCGTATGCAGATTCGACGACGCGTGGACGTCTTGTGGCATACTATAGCAACAGCAGTGGCGCGGATGGCTTTGGATATACCTCGAAGGTGAGAGTCGGCGGAACGGACTCCACGGCTGCACCTGATACAGCCGGGCCGTCAATTGGCATCTTCCTGGACACTCGGGGATTCAGGGCTGGTGATATGGTGGGTGAGCGTCCGATTCTGTATGTTGATCTTGCCGACTCAAGCGGGATTAATACTTCGGGTTCGGGGATCGGTCACCGGATCGAAGCGTGGCTGAACAACAGTGCACAAAGCAAGGATATCACCGAGTTCTACACAAGCAAAATGGATAGTTATCAAGAGGGGACGGTCACCTTCCAGCTGAACGATGTGCTCCCCGGTCGAAACGACATTCGTGTGCGAGCCTGGGATACGTACAACAACGCCAATACCGGTGAGTCACATTTCGTCGTGACGTCGACGGACAAGCTTCGCATTTCCGATGTCTTGAACTACCCCAACCCGTTTGCGTCAGGAACATCGTTCACATTCAGGCAGAACCAGCTTCTTCCGATCAACGCTACGGTGAAGGTCTACACGCTTGCAGGGCGTCTGATCCAGACTCTAGAATCCTATTCCACGGGCGAGCCGTTCATCCGAATACCATGGGATGGGAGAGACAGGGACGGTGATGTGCTTGCTAATGGCGTGTATCTGTACAAGGTGATTGTAAGGACTGTGGATGGACGCTTCAGCAGCGAGGCGCTTGGCAAACTCGCTGTGTTGAAATGATTTTCTCTGCTGCGTCTCGTCCTGTAACAACTAAAGAGCATTTTGCACAACATTGTTCAGTAAGGAGGATGTATTTATGAAGCGAGGCATTCACAAACAGCTTGCAGTTGCCGTCGTAGTCGCACTCGGCGCAATAGCTCCGGAGAGCGTGCAGGCGCAGGGAGAATCTGCAGTGCCGTTCCTGCTGATTTCTCCGAACTCCCGCGCAAGCGGCATCGGTGAGACCGGAACGGGCTCTGTGGATGATGCGTCCGCGATTTTCTGGAACCCCGCGGCCCTTGCGTTCCTCGAG
>JACQVJ010000284.1 GCA_016209805.1 Ignavibacteriota bacterium | reverse complement strand
GCACCGAACAGCTTCCACCGCGCTGCCGAACTCCACAAAGAATGCATCGCCTATCGTTTCTATCTCTCGTCCACCGTACTTTGGAAACAACGGGCGCAAAAGGTTCCGGTGTTCTTCAAGCATTTCGATGGCCCGCTTCTCGCTCTTCTGCGCGAGCGAACTGTAGCCCACCATGTCTGTGAACATAATGGCGGCGAGCTTGCGTACTTCCTGATTCCCGTCGTTCATGACCAATGGGATCGTGAAATCGTCTGGCCGATCATTTCAATTCTGTTCCTCTGCGGGTATCACAATGATTTCCTGGATGGGGCTGGTGGTGACCCGGTTGCCGAATTCAAGGCAAAGTCCACACGCCGCGACAACATCCGCCTTGATAATGGATCCTCCCCATGTACATCCGTTGATGCGCACATTCATTGGTGAGGTTCCTCTGCGGTCGAACCATCCCCCCGAGGCAAGATACTTTCCGTCTTCTTCCACGCGAAGGAAATACGTGGAGTTGACTGTCTTTACGATAAGATAATCTCCATGGCGCACGCTTGTTCGGCGGATTTCCTTCAGATCCTGAACACTTGCGGTGATCGCAGGGAGTGAATAGCCAATGTTCGTGTGGTCTGTCATTGGTAGTTGCTTGATCGCGGCCTACTCGAAGCTCCGGCCAACAAGAACGTCGAAACTTTCAACGACCATGTCCTCGCTCGTGGCAACGCGTGCGTCGCCTTCCCTTTCTTTTTCCAGCTTCCATCGATAGAGATCGGTGAATGTGTGCTTTGTGATATCGAGGAGCCTGAGGAATGTCCCTTCACGCTCGTACGCATCGGCATCCTGTTTCGAGTTCCACACAGTGACGGAGGCCACCACCTCAGGCTGCTCAACGCTTTGCGAAAGGAACATCTGGCGGCAGCCCTTTGCCTTCTTGATCTCCGGGATGACTTTGTCCTGATACAGCGTCTTGAATTCTTCAAAAGCATCTGTCCTTACTCTGAGCGTCACGATACGCGCCCAGAACGACTCTCCGGGGTCGGTCTTTTCCTGGTCTCGCGCCTGCACTGCGTAGGCAGCCACCTCCGGCTCGTCAGCAACAGGGACGATTTCCAGCGTGAGGTTCTCTGAGAGTCGAATGGTGGAATCAGACTCGTCGGAGAGAAACGGTCGGATCCCGTCCAGCAGAGTGCGAAACACGCCGCTTCGTTCATACGCCTCGGCATCTTCGCGTGATTGCCAGAAGGTTAGAGAAATACAGCGATTCGACGAACGTGCGTTGTTCATCAGGCCTGCATACAAACACCCTTGCACCGCACCCAATGCCGGAATGACCTTCTGCTCATAGTATGTGCGGAGGTTTTCGATCGCCCCCTTCCTGATGTTCGCGTGGACCATCCTCATGTACATAAGATCCCTCCTTCCATGAAAGGACTGGAATCTGTTAGCTTGTACGCTTCACGACAACCAGTGTCATATCATCCATCTGAGGTGCGGTGCCTGCGTGGGACTTGACCGCGTCAACGATTGTATCTATCAATGCTGCTGCGGGACTGTTGAGGTTCTCGCCGAGAAGCCGTTCCAGACGTGCATCTGTGAATTGTTCTTGCATGGGGTTCATTGCCTCGGAGATGCCGTCCGAATACAGGACCAGGACATCACCTGGTTGCAGCTGTACCGTCTCTTCGTCGAAAGGAAACTCGTCGAGCATGCCGAGGGCGATTCCTCCCTTGTCAAGACGGCGCACATTGCCATTGCACGTTATGAGGATGGGAGGGTCCTGGCCGGCGTTACTGTAGGATAGGACGTGGCGGGTGATATCGAGAATCCCATAGAAGAGCGTCACGAATTTTTCCGGATCAGTACTCTGGTATAGGAGCTTGTTTGCCCGTTGGATACACTCGTTGGCGGCAGCTTTCAGCAGGGCCTGTCCGCGGAGTGTTGCCTGTGTGTTTGCCATCAGGAGTGATGCCGGGAGGCCCTTCCCGGTTACGTCGCCCAAACAGATGGCGAGCATAGAATCGTCCATCGTCACAAAATCGAAATAGTCGCCGCCCACCACCTGAGCAGGTATGGACTTCCCTGCGATGTCGTACCCCGTAATCACGGGAGCTTTCTGCGGAAGGAGTTCCTGCTGAATCCGCGATGCGAGACGAACTTCCTCCTGCATTTTCAGGAGCTGCTTCTCGCGCTCGTTGAGGCGGGAGTTCTCGATAACCTGTGCCGACTGGGCTGCGATGATCGCAAGAATGCGTTGATCCTCATCCGTGAACTGTTTGCCGTCCTTCTTATTATAGATCGTGAGAACTCCTTTGAGCTCGGACTTCATCATCATGGGAACGCAAAGGAGCGATCGTACAGACTCATCCCAGGAGACGCCTTTGAAGCGCTCGTCGGTTTTTGGAGAGTTCATAAGGAGGGGAACTTTGTTGAGATGCATCCAACCGAGAAGGGTCTGGTTGAGATGGAATTTCTCGTGCTCAGTCGAGCTCCCCATCGCACGCACAAGTGTTTTCATCGTGTCGCCGGACTGCTGATCGACGAGCGTAATAACACCTTGCTCCGCTTGCACGGCTCTGAGTGAGCGGCGAATGATGGTCGCCATTATTTCTTGGGAATCCAGCGACGCACTGATGGCGCGGGCCAGATCGTTGAGGACGGAGAGCTCTTCGACAGCTCGTCGCAGGCGGACGTTTTCTTCAAGGACTGCATTCGTTTGTGGGTCGGGCACGTCGCTCTCTGTCGTGAGGTTGGATGGAAATGAACTGGCACATATATAGCGAATGAGCGAACGAAATGCAACGCTGCCCGGTCGGCGATCACGGGACGGTTGGCCAGATGTGCTTATTAATTCAACGCTCATCCATGCGATGGTCAGGCAAGCTCAAAACCTCACGGCAGACGCGATTGCAGGGCACTCCCAACATCACGTACCAGCGACGCTGAATCACGCGTCAGCGGAATCCTTCAGACAAAGCTTTTGACCGCCTCCTCACGCGTGTCATGCACGTCGAATACGAGCGAGAGCTTTGTGATGACGAAAATGCTGTTGATGCTCTTGTTGATACCGCAGAGCTTGACCTGCCATCCCTTCCGGGTGTATGTGGTGTGAGCGGTCACGAGCACTCCAATGGCCGTGCTGTTGAGGTATGTTGCTCCGCTAAGGTCGATGATGAGCTTGTTGTATTCACGCTCGACAAAGCCTGCAACGGCCCGGCGAACGTCGTCAGTTTCCTCTCCGCCAACAAACGAGCCCCTCACCTCAATAAGACCTATTCCTTCCGGGAGCGTTGATGTCTTTGTTGCCATGATTTCCTC
>JACQVJ010000280.1 GCA_016209805.1 Ignavibacteriota bacterium | reverse complement strand
TGGGGCGACCATGGGGGCACACGTATGGCATCTTTGTAGCAAAGAGCTGATCGATCAGAGACCGCATTTCGGCCTCGTCAAGCTTGTCACCCGCCTTGATCGCTGCTTTACACGAGAACGATTTGGCAAGACTATCACGCGAAGCCATGGTCCCGGCCTGTTGATACTCTCTGTAAAGCGAGAGCAACTCTTTGATAATCGAAGTCTCGCACCCTTCACGAAGATCGGGGGGAACCCCCTCAACCAAGACGGTATTCCTTCCGAACGGTTTGATTGCAAACCCTATCTGCTCGAAATACCGATGAAGTTCCGTAAACAAAGCAAAATCTCCCGGTGAGAATTCAATCGACTGGGGGAAGAGGAGCTGCTGTGTAGCGGTCTGATTCGTTTCAAATCGCTTCAATGCCCGCTCATAAATAATCCGCTCATGGGCCACATGCTGGTCGACAATCAGTAACCCATTCTCGACCTGAGCGAGGATGTACTTCTTGTGAACCTGCCAGATCAACGGGTAGGAAGTCGGACTGACTTCTTCTGGTTTACCGCGCTCCGCTCCCGAATGAACGAGATCCGATTCAGATGACCCAAGGAGCTTTTCAGAAACGTCGAACCCGGTTGGCGGAACCGATTGCTGCTCCATTGAGATCCGCGTCGTCCGGGGTGAGAGGATTTCTCCGGTCGAGGGATTGAATGTCTGCTGAGGCCAGCTGTGCTGCCGCGGCGTAAATCGAAGGCCGACACGTGCATCTGCACCTTCCTCAGCAGTTAGTGATGCAGAAGGAACGAGGTTGTTGGTTGCGAGTGTTTTCCTTACGACTGTCGAGACAAATCTGTAGATGCTCTGCTCGTCTTCAAACTTCGCTTCCATCTTTGAAGGATGGACATTCACATCGACACGATGGGGATCTATTTCAAGAAAGAGGAGGAAGAAAGGGTGGGATCCTTTGATCATCAGATTCTCATACGCGGAAAACACCGCGTAGCTGATGTTCCGATTGGTGATGTAACGTCTATTGAGGAAGAGGAACTGGTTAGCCCGGCTCTTCTGCCCAAACATCGGTTTCCCGATATAGCCGCTGACGGAAAGGAACTCCGTGCGCTCCTCAAGCCAGACCAATGCTTCACTTTGTCGCACTCCGAAAATGTCAATCACCCGCTCTTGCACGGTCGAGGATTTGACATCAAGGATTGTCTCATCATCACTAACAAATTGCAGTGCCACCTCAGGGCAACTCAGTGCAAATCGCTGGATTACATCATACACATGGCGGAACTCGGTGTTGGTACTCTTGAGGAATTTTCTTCGGGCGGGAACATTATAAAAAAGGTTCTGGACAGAAATGGACGTTCCGGGATTCCTCCCCTCCCTGGACACCCGCGGCTTATCTCCCCCGTCGATACTCACAACTATCGCGACATCATCATCCAGTGTACGCGTCTTCAGTGCAACACGTGCGACAGCGGCAATCGAGGCGAGCGCTTCTCCCCGAAAACCATAGGTGTTGATGGCTTCAAGATCTTCGTACGTGGCGATCTTGCTTGTCGCGTGCCTCTGGAACGATCTTACAGAATCCTCCTCGTCCATGCCAATCCCGTCATCAACAACCTGGATGAGTTCCTTCCCCCCATCCTTGATAACAACGGTCAGATGTTTTGCACCTGCATCAAGTGAGTTCTCCAACAGTTCCTTCACAACCGATTCGGGACGCTGGATGACCTCGCCTGCCGCTATTTTATTGGCAAGGTGTTCCGGGAGGACTTGTATTCTTCGATGAGTCAAAGGATCGTCAAAGCGGTTTCATTACATCGTTGTTCAATTCAGCCAATCATCGCTCGAAGAGCGCATCGACAAACGCCTTTCTGTCGAACGGCTGTAAATCCTCAATCTGCTCGCCAACTCCGATGAATCTGACGGGGAGACTCAACCCTCTGGTGATCGCCAGGACGATCCCACCTTTTGCTGTTCCATCGAGCTTGGTGAGAACAAGGCCCGTAACTCCCACTGCCGCTCCAAACTGTTTTGCCTGCTGCAATCCGTTTTGACCGGTCGAAGCATCGATCACAAGTAATACCTCGTGGGGCATTGCCGGGTTTTGCTTTCCAATGACTCGACGGATCTTTTTGAGTTCCTCCATAAGATTGGCTTTCGTATGCAAGCGGCCTGCCGTATCAATGATGACAACATCCGCACCCGACGCGACTGCCGACTTCACAGCGTCGAATGCCACTGCTGCCGGATCGGAGCCGTGCAACTGCCGGATAATCGTAGCGCCTGCTCGCTGCGCCCATATTTCCAATTGTTCATTTGCCGCAGCGCGAAATGTATCGGCTGCACCGATGACGACTTTCCTGCCAGCGCTTGCATACCGATGAGCAAGCTTCCCGATTGTGGTTGTTTTGCCGACGCCATTAATCCCGACTACCATGATAACATAAGGGTTGTCTGAAGGAAGATCGACAGGTTCCTCGTTATCGGCACTCGAACCGTTTGCAAACTGCCTTTGGATTTCATCATGCAGCAAGAACTGTAGCTCGTCCGCATTTGTGTACCGTTCTTCCCTAATCCTGCCTTTTATGGACTCGACTATTCTCATTGTGGTGTCAACGCCCACGTCAGCGCCGATCAGTATTTCTTCAAGCTGATCGAGCAGATCATCGTCGATCGTCGCCTTCGCCATCACGAGCCTCGTCACCTTGTCGAGAAGACCTTCTCGGGTCTTCGAAAGGCCCACCTTCAACCTTTCAAATCCTATTTTGTCGAGTAATCCCATGCTTATCGATTTACGAGTCCCTAACACTGGTGACTTCTCTGAACCTCATCATATATAATACAAAGGAAACAACAAGCATTGCAACGCTTGCCCACATTGCGATCTCGAAGAAAAACGATTTCACTTCAATCAATGCGAGAAAAAGCGCGATGGTGACAACAGCGACAGCCCACTTTCCCGCTTCGTTGGACTGCAGGATAATCCCCTTTCTCCACCGCAGATATATGCCGCCAAAGAGAATAAGCACGTCACGCGCAAGCACAGCAAGGGCAAACCAGAACGGGAGTGAGCCTAATACCACAAGCACGAGAACCAACGCAGCCACACCGATCTTGTCCGCAAGCGGATCGAGAGCTTTCCCCCATTCGGTGACCTCGTTGAATTTGCGTGCGAAGACTCCATCGAGCTTGTCGGTAAGAACGGCGATGGCAAGCAGAATTACACCCCACATTCTCGACGTAGGTGCCTCGGACAGCATAACGATAACGAACGGGACGACGAGAGCTATTCGTACAATGCTGAGCAGGTTGGAGAGCGTCCAAAGTCTATTCCCTGCATCCACAGAATGCGATGCGGCCGAAACGGACTGTCGAAGGGAATCGGTCACGCTTCATTCTCATCTTTTGTCTGAGCTGCGTCAATCGGGACAGGGTATTTCCCGCTGAAGCAGGCCGTACAGTACTTTGCGCCTCCTTCATGGGGAACGGACGCAATGAGGTCATTCAGTTCAAGATACTCGAGGCTGTCGACACCCAGTTCCTCACCGATTTTCTGCACGTCACCATCACATTGGTTCGCAATGAGTTCCTTCGGCGTTGGGAAATCCATCCCGTAATGACACGGATACTTTATGGGCGGCGCTGTGACGCGGAAATGTACCTCCTTCGGTCCGGCCTGTTTAACCAGTTGGACGAGTTGTTTCGATGTCGTCCCACGCACTATTGAGTCATCAACAATCACCACAACCTTGTCCTTCAATACACCCTTCACAATGTTGAACTTCGTCTTCACTTTGTTCTCACGTACATCCTGCTTCGGCTGAATGAATGTTCGACCGATGTAGTGGCTTCTGATGAGGCCTATTTCCAATTTGGCGTTTCCACCATCCTTTTGCGTTTGCTGCACATATCCCATTGTTGCTGTGTTACTTGAGTCCGGCACGTTGATAACAATGAGCTTCTCTCTGCCGTTTCGTGTGTGAACGGGCTTTGTCTTGGCCAGGTTCTTCCCCAGTTTTCGCCGTACCTTGTCGACACTGTGACCAAAGATATGGCTGTCGGGGCGCGAGAAGTAGATATACTCGAAGACGCAGTGATGTGGAGACGGCTGCGTATCATTAATTCGGAGAGACTTGACTTCGCCTGTTTTCTGCGCCTCCTTGTCAATAACAACAATCTCTCCCGGTTCGACCTCTCTCACATACTCGGCATCCACAATATCAAATCCGACGGTCTCGGATGCGACGAGGAAGGCATCTCCTTTTCTTGCCAGAGCCAGTGGTCTGAAGCCTGCGTGGTCTCGTGCGGCAATGAGCTTGTCGTCGGTCAGGATAACCAGGGAAAATGCACCCCGTATTTGGTTGAGAGCATCCCTGATCTGCTCGATCTGGTCGGTATACTTGCTCCGCGCGATGAGATGGAGGATCACTTCCGTGTCGGAAGTTGTTTGGAAGATTGTGCCGTCGTCCTGGAGCTTTTTCCTGATTTCTCTGAAGTTGGTCAGGTTACCGTTGTGCGCTACCCCGATGTTCCCCCCCTTGTAGAGAACCGTAAAGGGCTGAATGTTTGTCTTGTTATCCGCAGCGCCGGCAGTTGAATACCTGTTGTGTCCGATGGCCACGGTTCCCTTGAGGAACTCAGTAAGGATACGGTCATCCTTGTAAACATCGTCGACAAGGCCGAAGTCCTTGTGAACGTGGAAGCGATGTTTGCCGAGTCTCTGATCGAATTCCGACGTTACAATCCCCGAGCCCTCCTGTCCCCTGTGCTGCTGGGCAAGGAGTCCGTAATACGTCAGTTGGGCGGCGGAAGGATGACCGAACACACCAAAAACCGCGCAGTGGCAACGCGGCTTATCTATCCTTGCTTCAGTAGGGATTGACATTTGCATCGAGACCAATATACGACATCCTGCCGCGTGAATCAATCAACGAGAGTGTCGCTGAGAAAATGTGCGTTGTCCCGCTCAAGATAATCTGTTGTGAAATGGAGGCCACGACTTTCCTTCCTCTTCATCGCGCAGCGGATGATCAACGTTGCGCACAACGCGAGATTCCGAAGTTCGATCAACCCCTCGGTGACTTTCGTCTTCTTGTAGAAAGTTTCAACCTCGTTCTGGATGAGGACCATTCGACGGTATGCACGCTCAAGGCGAAGGTCTGACCGAACAATTCCAACATAATCCCACATGATCTGTTGAATCTCTTTCCTGTTATGGGAGATTAACACCCACTCCTCGCTATTGAACGTGCCACTCTCATCCCAGTCTTTGATCTCAGGAATTCGTTCGTTGCTGTGCTTCCCAAAAAAAGCTGCTGAGTGTTTCGCCGCCCTGTCTGAGAATACGAGCGCTTCCAAGAGTGAATTGCTCGCCAGTCTGTTCGCTCCGTGAACTCCCGTCATGCTCACCTCACCGCACGCATATAGTCCATGGATTGAACTTCGTCCATCGATATCTGTGACAACTCCCCCACATGAATAATGGGCCGCCGGAACCACCGGGATGGGTTCTTTGGTGATATCCAGTTTGAACTTCGTCAGTGCCGTATTGTAGATATGTGGGAAATGTTCCTTCACCGAAACTGCAGACAAATGAAGCAGATCCAGGAGAACACAATCATCACCTCGCTTCTTGAGCTCGGTGTCAATTGCACGCGCTACAATGTCACGCGGCGCCAGAGATTCTCGCTTATCATATCGTTGCATGAATTCTTCCCCATCGACAGTCTTGAGAACAGCACCAAATCCTCGCACTGCCTCGGAAATAAGAAAAGAAGGGCTTCCGGAGTCGTACAACGTCGTCGGGTGGAACTGGATGAACTCCATGTTTGCGATCGTTGCTCCCGCTCGGTATGACATTGCCACACCGTCGCCCGTGGCAATGAGGGGATTTGTAGTATGGAGATACGCGTGCCCAAGTCCGCCTGTCGCAACAAGGACCACTCTGGCGATAAACTTGTCGACGCGATTCCTGATTTCATCGAGCACATATGCACCCCAGCAATGGATGTTCGTACGATCGATGACGCGCTCCCCCACTACGTGGTGTTCCGTGATGAGATCAATCGCAACATGATTCTCGAATACCTGTATGTTCGGATGCTCTGCGATTCTGGCAAGGAGCGCTCGCTCGATCTCTCTGCCCGTCAGGTCTTTCGCGTGAACTATTCTGTTGACCGAATGTCCGCCTTCACGGCCAAGATCGAGTTCCCCCTGCTTCCGTGTAAACGCCACACCAAGATCCATCAGCTCGCGGAGCCGCGCCGGACCTTCCTTCACCATCGTCTCGACGGAATCCCTATGGCAGAGTCCGGCCCCTGTGGATAATGTGTCGTCGATGTGCATGTCATAGGAATCCATGCTCGACATAACCGCGGCAACACCACCCTGTGCATAGTTGGTATTCGACTCGGCCTTCTCCTTCTTTGTAATAATGGCAACCGTTCCGTTGAGCGCGACTTTGAGCGCGTAGGAGAGTCCGGCAATTCCACTACCAAGGACGAGAAAGTCGAAACGGTGGATCATGGGATGTTTTCTATTGTGTGGCTCTCACCTTCATGCAACAAAAAAGGCGACCGAAAAATTCGATCGCCTTTTCTTCAAACTGACGCTGTAGCTTATTGGAAACTGTAGCTGGTGGTGATGTATCCGAAGGTGTTCAGGTTGTCCTGCGCACCGATAAGACCGAGTCCGCGGCGCAAGGCTTCCTCACTTACCGTGGCATCGAGTGCAAAATTGCCGAACTTGAAGCCAAGACCGAGGTTAACGACGCCGTCGTTATTGAACGGCCCAAGGCCGCCAACAGCGATGAAGCTGTGCGCAGTTGTGCGGTTGCTCTCTGTTGTTGCAGCTGGCACAGTTCCCACCGCTGGAGTTTCAGTTTTCAGCTTTGTCGTTGCAATTGACCTCTGATAACCGGCTCGTCCCGCAAGCCAATCGGTGAACCACCATTCGCCACCGACATTGATAACAGGAAGGCCTTGGTAGGTTACCGTGGCAGTCGTAGTTGCAGAGACACCTGCAGCTGTTGTCGTAGCCTCCACTTTTGCCCTCACGCGTTGATAGCTCACACCTCCGGCGAGGTAAATGTGCGAGGTTCGATATTCACCACCGACACCAAATGCGAAGGCGAGCGCGGTGGCTTTTACAGCGGTTGGCGTGGCGGTTCCTCCAGCTGGTACTGCATCTTCTTTGGGCTCAGCTGAGACAATGGCAAGGAATCCGTAAGGACCAAAGTTAAATGTATTCGAAACATGTAACTTTGCACGAGCATTAAACACGAACTCAGTTGCCTTTGCAGAATAATCGCCAGC
>JACQVJ010000279.1 GCA_016209805.1 Ignavibacteriota bacterium | reverse complement strand
TCTTGATCACTAGATCGAGATTTCCGCCATACTCAAACTGGCGAAGGAGGAGTTCAACAATCAGAAGTGAAATGATAGGAATGGCAAGGACGATAAGAGTGAATACCCTTCGTTTCGCGGCACTGATCGCCTGCGTGCGCGACTCATCAAAATGAACCGTTTTTCTCTTCATCCGACTATTGTCCGTTCAATTGCTGGAGCAACTGTTGGGCGAGCCTGTGGGCCGGAGCCAGTTGCAGCACCTGCTGTAGTTGCCCCACTGCATTGTCCTTCATGCCAAAGCGATAGTATGCGAGTCCAAGGAGATACCCCGTCTCGGCACGTTCGTTCGCACTCTTACTGAGCGAAACCGCCTGTTGAAGGAAATCAACCGCTTCGTTGTGAAGGCCGGCGTCAAGTGCGATTGATCCCAGCGACTGACACGCATAGCGAGTCCGTTCCACGCTCAACGATTGTGAGAGGATGTCGTATGCGAGCTCTAGTTTCCGCTGGTTGACATACAGCTGGCCGAGGAGCAAATACGCCGACACGTTGAGAGGAATCTGATTGATGAGGGCCTTGTATTCCTTCTCGGCATTCTCGAAATCAGCGCGGTATTCATAGTGCTGCGCAGCGGCGACGTGTCCCTCCTCCCATGTTATCCTGCCATCTACAAGTTGATCGACAATAATGCCAAGAGTATCACCTGCACGAGGCGGGGGAATGGACTTCGATTCCGGCCGGAAAGGCCACCCCGAAGTGAGGTAGTCCGTTCGTAGTTGCGCGCAACGTTCATCGATTTCGGTAAGAGGTTTCTGGTTCCAAAACCACTCGTCGTTGATCCAGTCGTACGTGCTCCACTCCTCCTTTGTCGTAAGGAGCTGATTGATCCTCATAACGAACGCGTACTCCTTCGCCATAAGGAAATAACCTCGAAGATTGGGATGAAGATGTTCCAGGATGAGATTGTTGCCAATCAACTCTCCGTCCGAATTGCCGCGGAACTTCCGCTCGATATCGGCAAAGAACACTAACTGTCCATCTGCACTCTCCCGGATCGCGTTGTTGAAGTCGCTGCTTGCGCGGAAGCGAAGCTTGTCGAGGTCCCGTGCTCTGGTGTACTCAGCCAGCGCCTCTCGTTTTCGGCCCAACGTGTCGAGGCAGCGAGCGATCTGATAATGAACGTCAGCGCGCATGGAGTCCGTAGCAGCAGCCGTCGTGAAGGCAACAAGCGAGGAGTCAAACCTACCGTCCATCCAGAACATCAAGCCTTCGTTGAAATTCTTGTTGAATATCGCCCGTGTGTCGAGTTCAGGGGCATCATTAGAAATAAATGGTGACAGATCGCGCAGGTTAGATACTTGTGAACTGAGGATGACCGGTATGTCATGTCCGTGACATAGATCCGTAAGCTCTTGAAGATTGGCCTTGAATATCTTCAATGCATTCAGGTAGGCTTCACTATTGTACTCGACATACTGGCCGCGCGCCAGTCGTTCCATCATCGTCCCGGTGAGGTCGGAACCCAGCGGACTCATGAAGATGCGGAGGATCGCGTTGTACGTATTCTTGAGAAGCATGAATGTCCGCAGGTGAATCAGCTTCAGGTAGATTGTGGTCAGCCAGCGTGAACCCCCCACCGTTTCGTACGAAGCGATCCCTAACGCGCCGTAGAACTCATTATGTCCATCGTACACAATGAAAAGATCGGGTTCATAATCAACCAGCTCGCGGGCGATGTCGACGACGGTATAACTGTTTGTTGCAGTCATGCCGAGGTTGATGACCTCGATCTTCTTTTTGGGGAATGTGTATCGAAGCCGATCACGCAGGAATGTCGAGAAGGAGGCAACGTAACCATATGGATAGCCGACTGTTGTTGATCCTCCAAGACAGAATATGCGATAACTCCCCTGAGGTTTGGGAACCTCGAAATAATCCATCGACGTGTTGGGACTGAACTCAACGGTGGAGAAGTAGCGGTTTTTTACATCGGGATTCATGATGTAGTATGTCCGACCCGCGATCACTTCTCTTGTGAAGAGAGCGAGGTTCGGACCATAATCGAAAAGGCGGAGACAAAGCTCGCACAGGGCGAGCAGGAGAAACGGAAATGCAATCGTGATGGCGAGAAACACTCCGCGCTTTACGGGTGGGAGTTCGTCGCGTTGTTCGTCGGGAGGGATCGATGAGACTTCACTCTGAGGTGTGCAGTTGTTCCAACGGTTGTTCCATCTCCGTTTCCAAAGACAGTTCCAGGATTTCAGTCGAGATGCAAAACAAATATACGACGTTTGTTGGAATATTCAATGCTGAAGTGTTGACAGAATGTGACTGTCAGTGAGTCTTTCAGATCGACCTTCTTGCTTGTGAACTGCAGCGCGTTGCAATTCCCTCCCCTTTTTTTTATTTTGGTGTTGAATCTTTTCGGTTGCTTCAGAACACCAATCACAAATCATGATGAACATGCATGTCTCGCAAGAAGAGGGAATTGGAATTCGCGATGTGTTCTGCGTGTATCAACATTTGCCAGCTCAATGAAGGGGAAAGTAATGAAGAGGAAATGGAGAGAGGTCTTGTTCCTGCTCGTTTTGCTTTTTGTCCCGTTAGCCGCCTCGTCACAGGATAGTGTCGATATCACGTTCAGATATTACCACACCCCTCCGGGCTTCCGACGGGTGTATCTCTGCCGGGGGAGTTCAATGGATGGAACAACACTGCATGGCTGATGACCTATCAGGGAGGAACACTCTGGACGAGAACCGCGCGGTTGCAAGTTGGTGGTAACCCAAATCCGCCGCCGAATGGGATACCCGGCGCATGGCAGTACAAGTTTTATTACAACGGCGCAAGCCCCTGGCCGAACGATGCGCTGAACCATCATATCAATCCTTCTGACAACGACAATTCTTTCCTGTACGTCAAGGACCCGACGATCTACCATCTCGTCCCGAATTCCCGTACCGGATCTGTAAACACACAATTTCCCACAGTATCATCATACATTTTTCCGAAGGTTGGTTCGGTCGTTGACACATCTACGTTGTCTCTGAGGATCGACAACACGACGTACACGGGCATTGGAAGCTACTACAGTTTCACCACGAAGCAACTTGTCTTTCCCGTCCCTGATGCTCTCGCAAACGCAGGTCATACGGCGATCCTCCACGCAGGTTCGAATGCAGACACGGTCACGTTCATCGTCCAGGTTGGTGGGCCTCCCATCCTGCCGCTTCCCGGTTATGCAAGACACGGCGTGACTTTGCCGAGCGGTGCGTCCAATGATTCGACGACGTTTCGTCTGCGTGTTGGAGGAAGCGCCTACGTTGCTTTGCGTGTTGCCCCTCTTGGCCAGCCGGTTGCTGCAGCGCAGCCTGTGTTCATGCGCAAGAACCCAACGACGGATGATTGGTGGATCAATGTTTCGCTTCTCCCCGGAACGTACGAGTACCAGTACCAGACGGAGAGTGGAACGCAGATAAACGATCCGTGGGGGCGTTACAACGGAACGTATGGAACGCGCTTCACCATTGGCCCTGAAGGATTGACGGCAGATGATTACGTGTGGCAGTCCACCAACTACCAGCGCAAGCCGTTGAACAAGCTCGTCATATACGAAATGA
>JACQVJ010000292.1 GCA_016209805.1 Ignavibacteriota bacterium | reverse complement strand
GTGCAAGGAGATCCGCCAGCCGACGATGAGCGGGGCCCGTCAGGATGGAACCGTGCTGCAGAACCACCTCACGTTCATCGTTGCGATACCTGCGCTGTGCGCTCCCAACGAGCTTCCTGCCATTCAATTCGATCTCATATCGAGCAGAGGCAGTGAAGCAGGGAATCGACGATGGATGTTTGTAGGTCTCGGCAAAGTTGGGTTGCAGCCGCTGAAGTGTTGCCTCAATCCCGAACAATGAGAGACCGTTCACAAGTGCCTTGCTGATCATGTTGTAGATTTCGAGAACACTGTGGCGGCCGGCGAGCATTACCACGCTATACGTCAGCTCTTCGGCGTGAAGAATGGCCCGCCCTCCGGTCGGTCTTCGGACTACATCGATCCCCAAAGCGGCACACTTCTCCACATCAATCTCACCAATATTCTGATTGAAGCCGATGGAGACGGCCCACGGTTTCCATCGGAAGAGACGAAGCGTGGGGACGCCTGCGCCGGCGAGAAGAGTACGGGCACACTGCTCGTCGAACTCCATGTTGAACATGCCAGTGTTCTCTTTCGTGTCAACAAACTGCCAGTTACCGGAGATCGCGGTCTGCATGTTGTCGTCGTCGTGGAGGAACAATGATGCCCCGCTGACTGTCAGAAATGAACTGAACAACATGCTGCACCTCCTGAAAGGCCATAAGCGACTGGTCCTTCCGGATTTTCTCCAACGCCTGGGTCACATTGAGTCCGGTATAGTACAGCACGTTAAAGGTCTTTTCAAGGATGTCCAGAACCTCGCGGGAGAACCCGCGGCGGCGCAAACCGATGGAGTTCAGTCCCTCGAATCGGAGCGGCTCCCCACCCGCGAGAGAGTACGGTGGGATGTCCTTGCCCACGCGCAGCCCGCCACCGATCATGCTATGCCTTCCGATCCGAACAAACTGGTGGATAGCAAGGATGCCTCCTAGCGTCACATTGTCTTCCACGATGCAGTGTCCCGCAAGCATGGCCGCATTCGACATAATGACCTTATTGCCGATCACGCAATCATGCGCAATGTGAACGTAGCCCATGATGAAGCAGTCGCTGCCGATAATCGTGCGACCAGTATCTCCCGTCCCTCGATGCAGGGTTGTGTACTCCCGAATTACGGTACGATCGCCGATCTCACACGTTGTAGGCTCCCCGGCGTACTTCAAGTCCTGCGGCATGTGGCCGACAATGGCGCCATGGTGAATCCGGCAATCCTTCCCGATGCGAGCGCCGCCGCCAATCAGGGCATTACCACCGACAACAGTACCATCGCCGATGACGGCACCGTCTTCTACAATGGTGAAAGGACCAATCGAAACATTCGAACCGAGGTGGGCCTTGGAGCTGACTTCTGCGCGTAGGTTGATCTGGGCGCTCATTAGTCCCGCTATGTGATGGTGGTGTGATCGATCTCGTGTCAATGCGTGCTTGTCCGTACTTCCTTTCCCGTTTGTTCTTTGGAACCGTTACCACCTTTGGGCCGCGGCGTGTTGTTGCGGTCAACGAACGATGCCATCATTTCAGCTTCGGCCACAAGGGTCCCGGACACGTACGCCTTCCCCGTCATCGCGCATATCTTGCCCTTGCGGCTGACCATTTTTAGTTCAAGCACCAATTGATCCCCCGGTGTTACAGGTTTTCGGAATTTCGCCTTGTCAATCGACATGAAGTAGACGAGCTGGTCGCCTGGATTCTCCAGGCCGTTGAGAAGAAGAACGCCGCCCGTTTGTGCCATTGCTTCAAGGATCAGCACACCCGGCATCACCGGCTGACCGGGGAAGTGCCCCTCGAAGAAATGCTCATTCACGGTGACGTTCTTCACCCCAACAATGCTTTCGTCCAGCTTAAAGTCGATGATCTTGTCGATCAACAGGAAGGGGTATCGGTGGGGAAGTATTTTCTTAATAGCATTGATATCGAAAACCACCCCCTCTTTTCGCTCGTACTGAAATCTCTTGACGAGCCTCTTCTGCTGGTACAGCTTCCTGATCATCCGCGCAAACTCGATGTTGCTCGCATGACCCGGACGCGCGGCAAGGATCTGCGCTTTCAGCGGCACGCCGATCAGCGCGAGGTCTCCCATCAAGTCGAGCAATTTATGGCGCGCGGGCTCATTCTTGAAGTGCAGCTTCTTGTTATTCACAACGCCGTTGTTGCCGAGGATGACGGACTCCTTGACACCAAGCTTCTCCGTGATGCGTTTGATCTCCGCATCGTCAAGTTCGCGATCAACAATCACGATGGCATTATCAAGATTGCCGCCTTTGATGAGTCCCTGACTGTGCAGCTCTTCCACTTCATGCAGGAAGCAGAAGGTCCGGCACGGCGCAAATTCACTCACGAACTCCTTCTCAAGATTGAACAGACCGGAATGCTGGCTCCCTAACGCCGGGTTGTGATAATCCACCATCACCGTGATGCGATAATCGTCGGTCGGCAGCGCGACGATGTCAACCCCTTTCTCCTCGTTGCGATAGTGGACGGTCTCATCGATGATGAGGTAGTCTTTGGGCGAGTCCTGCATTTCGAATCCTGCCTTCATCAATACATCCACATACGGTTTCGCACTCCCATCGGCAATCGGGAGCTCATTCGCATCAAGCTCGATCACCACATTGTCTATCTGCAGACCAACAAGTGCCGCAAGGACGTGTTCCACTGTCTGCACGCGTGCCTCGCCGATCGCGATTGTGGTGCCGCGCGAGATATCGACCACATGATCCACGATCGCCGGGATTTCGGGCGAGCCGCCGAGATCGACACGGCGGAACCGGATGCCGTAGTTCTCCGGTGCCGGCTTGAATGTCATCGTGCACATCTGGCCTGTATGCAATCCGACGCCACTGAGTGATACCGGCTGCTTGATTGTTCGTTGCTGGACGAGCATCTCATTGCTCCCTTCTGATTGACTCTTTGTTCATCGATTCCTGCGTTTTCCTTTGCCACTACGCTTCGCTTTTGGACATTTCTCTCCAACGTAAGGGTAACGCCAAGAGTATCCAAGCTACTTCGCCAGGATCATCTTCATCGCTAAAGCCTTTCTTGCGC
>JACQVJ010000282.1 GCA_016209805.1 Ignavibacteriota bacterium | reverse complement strand
GAAGTGACAATGTCCATCATGCAAAAGCAGAAGAAGCGTAATCCAGACGCGGGCTACGCGAGAGACGTGGTGCCCATTATCGAACATATCCTCCCTACGTGTCTTGAAAAAAACATCAAGATCATTACTAACGGAGGCGGTGTCAATCCCGAAGGATGCCGTGATGCGATCTTCTCATGGGCTCGAAAACACGGGATTACTCGGTTGAGAATCGGAACAGTTCTCGGGGATGATATTCTTGACAGGATGGATGAACTAGAGAGGAACGGAATCAGGCTCGATAACATGGATACAAGGGAACCGATTGAGAATGTTGGGAAGAAGGTACTCAGTGCAAACGTCTATTTCGGTGCCTGGCCGATTGTCGATGCTCTGAAACAGGGAGCCGACATTGTAATCACGGGTCGGACAACCGATACCGGATTGACGCTGGCTCCAATGATCTACGAATTTGGATGGAGGCAGAGTGATTGGGACAAGATGGCCGCGGGGACAATTGCCGGCCACATACTCGAATGTGGCGGACAGGCGAGCGGCGGAAATTTCTCCGCCGATTGGCGATCGGTGACCGACCTTGCGCATATTGGGTTCCCGATTGCTGAAGCATATCCCAATGGAGAAATTGTCATAACAAAACATGAGAACACTGGGGGCCTTGTCTCACTGCAAACAGTGAAGGAACAGCTACTCTACGAGATTGGTGATCCCACAGCCTACATCACTCCGGACTGCATCGCTGACTTTACTACAATTCAACTGGAAGAAACCGGAAAGAATCATGTGCATATGTCCGGAGTACATGGAAGGCCGGCAACAGAAATGTACAAAGTCTCCATGTCGTACCTTGATGGTTACACTGCGATAGGATCGCTGACATACGCGTGGCCGGACGCACTGGAGAAAGCGAAGGCTGCTGATCAGATTCTACGAACGCGGTTGGCAGATCTCAAATTGGAGTTTGATGAAATCCGATCGGAGTTCGTGGGGTATGACTCATGCCACGGTCCGATTGCAGTAGCCCAGGATGATATCAACGAGGTTGTGCTGCGGATCGGCGTTCGCAGTCACAGCCATGTGGCGGTCGAAAGGTTCGGGATGGAACTCGCTCCACTTATCCTGACTGGGCCGCCTGCAGTCACAGGATTTGCCGGGGGCAGGCCGAAACCAAGCGAGGTGATTGCATACTGGCCGGCTTTGATTCCAAAATCCGCGGTGACGCCGGAAGTGGTCGTAGAGGATATCTAAGTGGACGTGAAGATTCGACTGATTGACATAGCCCATGCCCGTTCGGGTGACAAGGGGGATACGGGGAATGTCGGGGTAATTGCTCGAAGGCAAGAATACTACCCAATCCTGAGGAAGTACCTCACAGTGGAGCGCGTGAAGAAGCACTTTGAAGGGATCACTTTAGGAAAGGTGGAGCGATTTGAGCTACCAAACCTATGGGCTCTGAACTTCCTTCTTCATCAGTCTCTCGGAGGAGGAGGAACCAAATCGCTGAAGAACGACGCCCAGGGCAAGACACTGAGCAGCGCAATGCTTCGGATGGAAATCGACATCGAAGAAAAGATAACTTTCTAAAGAGGTGAGTATGTTTGAAGACCAGAAAGCACGTGTGAAGGAACTCAGCCAGCGTCTTGGTTTGCTCAGAGGTTATCTTTGACATCGGCGGAAAGGAACGGGAGGTAGCAGATCTCCAAAGCAAAACGGAAGCCAGCACCTTCTGGGACGACAACCTAACGGCCCAGAAGATCATGCAGCAAATCAGCGAACGGAAGGAGTGGATCACAGGCTTCTCTGATCTGCAACGATTGTTGGATGATACTTCGTTGCTTATCGAACTTGCGGAGGAGGCAAAAGATCAGTCGTTTACCGCCGACATTGACAAGGAACTTGTTTCCCTTGAAGAGGGGTTGGAAGAGTTGGAGTTTCGAAACATGCTTAGTGGCGAGGACGATGAGAGGAACGCAATTTTGACGATCCACTCAGGTGCCGGAGGTACTGAAGCGCAAGATTGGGGAGAGATGCTTCTTAGGATGTACATCCGTTGGTGCGAAAGAAAGAAATACAAGGTTTCACTGGTTGATCGTCTCGATGGTGATGGGGCAGGGATCAAGAGTGCGACAATTGAAGTTACGGGAACAAATGCGTATGGATATCTGAAAGCGGAAAACGGTGTGCATCGGCTCGTTCGTATCTCACCGTTTGATGCAAATGCACGCAGGCACACGTCGTTTGCCTCAGTGTTTGTATATCCCGAAATCGAGGACGATGTCGAAATCGAAATCAATCCTGCCGACCTAAAGGTGGATACTTACCGTGCGGGAGGAAAGGGGGGACAAAACGTAAACAAGGTTGAGACGGCCGTACGCATCACTCACATCCCAACAGGGATCGTGGTGGCTTGCCAACAGGAGCGCTCCCAGTTCCAGAACAAAGAACGGGCATTGAAGATGCTGAAGTCGCAACTCTACCAACGGCGAAAGGACGAAGAGGAGGCCCGCCTGAGTGCAATTGAAAGCACGAAGAAGAAGATCGAGTGGGGGAGCCAGATACGCTCGTATGTGTTCCATCCCTACAACATGGTCAAGGATCATCGTACAGAGGTCGAGACAAGCAATGTTCAAGCCGTTATGGACGGCGAGATCGATGAGTTCATCAAAGCGTACTTGATGAAACCCACGTCGAAATAACGCATGTCATATTCCTCCTTCATAGCAAAGCGATACCTCAAGGCAAGAAGGAAGGATAGCTTTATCTCCTTCATTGCAACGATTGCCATCCTTGGCGTAATGTTAGGCACAGCGGCGCTCATCACCGCGCTTGCTGTTCTGGGAGGATTTGAACGGGAGATAACGGAAAAGGTCATCGGCTTCACAAGTCAGGTGCAAATTCTGGGTTTTCAAAACAATCCCCTGACAAATTACCTCAAGACCACCGCACGTATCGAGAATAGCTCGCCACTGATCAAGGCGGTCGAACCCTTTGCAGCTCGAGAAGCTCTCATTCGTTCAAAGGAGGGTATCGATGGCGTTTTGCTGAAAGGGATTGACCACACACGAGACATAACTCTTACCCGGAGGTTTATTGTTCTCGGTGAATATGGCATCCACCGTGAACCGGGGTCTCTTGCGAGAATTGTGATTGGGAAGAAGTTGGCAACCAGGCTTGCGACCAACGTGGGGGACAAGCTGACCATCTTTGGGCCCGGATCGTCGGGTGAATTCGGTCAGATGCGAGCGATGCAGTTTGTGGTAACCGGAATCTATGAAAGTGGCATGGCAGAATACGATGATGTGTATGCTTTTACTGCTCTCGAAGACGCTCAGGACCTTTTTCAACTCGGCGATGCCGTTACGGGATACGACATCCTTTTGACTCATGCCGACAGTGCAGCCGCTGTTGCGGATCGATTGCAGGAACTGCTGGGTTATCCGCATTATGCACGCACCGTTTTCCAGAATTATCGGAATATCTTCAGTTGGATCGAGTTGCAAAAGCAACCCGTCCCGTTTATTCTCGCTCTGATCATCATTGTTGCCGCTGTCAATGTTATCGGGACGTTGCTTATGATGGTGTTGACAAAGATGAAGGATATCGGTGTTCTGACATCCTTCGGGGCAACTCGCTGGGGGATCATCAAAATTTTCCTACGGCAGGGCTTTGCCATCGCCTTTGCCGGAACCCTTCTCGGGAATCTCCTTGCTGGCGCCCTTTGTTACGGTCAAGACAAGTTCAAGCTTATTTCACTTCCGAGCGATATTTATTTTATGACTTCCGTACCAATTCTGTTGCAGCCGGAGTACTTTGTGTTTGTATCGGCTGTGAGCATCGGATTATGTATGCTCTGTTCGTTGGTACCTGCATGGCTGGCTGCGAGGGTGGATCCCGTTACGGCAATCAGGTTTGCCTAAAATGAGGTACGAACATCTCATAGCTACTCGATACGTCCGGTCAAAACGCCAGATGAGGTTCATCAATATCATCATGCTGGTATCGGTTGTTGGGATCACGGTGGGAGTGGCTGCGCTAATCATTGTCCTGTCGATTTTCAACGGCTTCAATAGCGTTGTTACACAAGTACTTGTCGGATTCGATCCTCACATTAGGATTGAACCTGCAAAGGGGAAATCCATCCAAATGTCTGATGGCATGATGAGCGTTCTGTCTTCGGACAAGCGAATCGCTGCGTGGTCTCCTTTCATTCAAAGCAAAGCAATGTTGGTTACCTCTCGTGTCAATAGGGTTGTCTATGTAAAGGGAGTAGTCGATTCCACGATTGGATTGGTATCAGGTGTCAGGAAGAGTACCATCTTAGGGGAGTTTGGCCTGAACGCAAACAGTGTTGTGCTGGGGTTAGCACTTGCGGATCGGCTGGGAGCAACGGTAAGCACAGAATTGACCGTCGTAAGTCCGGTTGGAGTGGATGCCATGATCCTTCAGTTCGGACAACCGATAATGCGGAAGTTTTCTGTAACGGGTATCTACGATTCCAACAACAAAGACTACGACGCTCACTACGCATACGTATCGCTTGCAGCAGCTCAGCAGTTGTTTCAATATGGCAATGGAGTTAGCGGTCTCGAAATACGGTTGCACGACATGGAGCATTCCGAATCAGTAAAGGAGTATCTTCAGAAGATTTTTGGGAACAGGTATAACGTACAAACATGGTATGATCTGCACAAGGATCTGTATTCGGTGATGAGATTGGAACGGTGGGCTGCATACATCATCCTTTGCTTGATTGTTGGGGTTGCAACGTTCAATGTCCTGGGCTCGCTCACCATGGGGGTGATAGAAAAGAAGAGAGATATCGGAATACTCAAAGCTCTGGGGAGTACCAAGTCAAGCATTACGCGCGTGTTTATGTTTGAAGGGATCCTGGTCGGGACGATCGGGACGATCGTCGGCACCCTCATTGGACTTCTTGTATGTTATCTGCAGATAGAGCATCAACTGTTTCCTCTCGATCCAAACGTCTATATCATTCCAGCTATTCCTGTAGAGATCAGATGGAGTGATTTTGTTGCAGTTTCCCTTGCTTCAATGGTGTTGAGCACCCTTGCGTCACTGTACCCGGGCCTTCGGGCGTCGAGCTTGATGCCGGTTGATGCGATTAGGTGGGAGTGAGAACAATGTCGGATTCCAAGGATAAGGATATTATCATACGTGTCTCAGAGATCACGAAAACGTTTAATACGGGTGGTGGACATAGCGGAAAGCTCGAGGTCCTCCGCGGGATCACAATGGATGTTCAGCGCGGAGAGATAATGGCGATAGTCGGTGCATCCGGAGCCGGCAAGAGCACACTGCTTCACATCATGGGAACGTTGGACAGACCCACATCGGGTCAGATATTCTACGACCATCTTGATGCATTCAGTCTTGATGACGATTCGCTGGCGCGATTTCGGAACCGGGAGATCGGCTTCGTGTTTCAGTTCCACCACCTGTTGCCAGAATTTACATTGCTTGAGAATGTTGCCATGCCCGCTCTCATCATGGGTCAAGAGATGTCAGAAGCAAAGAACCAAGCGCTGCAGATTCTTCGTGAGGTCGGCATCGAGGGGAAGGCCGATGCCGAGCCGCCAGAATTGTCAGGTGGCGAGCAGCAACGAGCGGCGGTAGCGCGCGCGTTGATGAACGCACCAAGAGTTGTCCTTGCAGATGAGCCCTCGGGTAACCTTGATACTGCGAACGCTCAGTCGCTCCACGAACTTATCTGGAATCTCAGTCGGTCGCGGGGGCAGACGTTTGTTGTCGTAACACATAACGAGAGCTTGGCCAAACAGGCGGACAGGGTTGTCAAGATTGTGGACGGTCACGTGTAATCCTTAAGTTGGCCAAAATGAAATATTTTTTAGAAAATCGCAGTAATTTTTTACTTGACATTGAGTGCGAAATGTGTAAATTAGCGGTTGACCTTACGACAGTTTCTCCCCTGACTGTTGTAGATGACACGGTCGAGCCCGGCGTTCCCCCCAACGCTGGGCTTTTTGTTTAATTCAGGATCAAAGATCCCCATATGGTTAAGGAGAATGTCAATGGCAAAGACGATCAGGAGAAAGGAAACCAGGCGAAAATCTGCAAGGGAAGAGGCCTTACCTCTGAAACGTGAGAATTTCAGGATAATCGGGGTCGGGATTTTGGTGATTCTCGCAGGCTATGCCGCAATGCTGGCTGGAGGGACAGTCGAGGGTTTCCTTCCTCTCGTGGTGGCCCCGCTTCTTCTTGTGATCGGATATTGCGTCATAATTCCTCTCGGAATCCTATACAAAAAGACGTATATTAGGCCCGAAGAACCAAAACCCGGACAACAGCCGGGGTAATTTAGAAAAACGGGGCGTGTAGCTCAGGGGTAGAGCATCTGCCTTTTAAGCAGAGGGTCGATGGTTCGAATCCATCCACGCTCACACTCAAAGGCCCATGG
>JACQVJ010000045.1 GCA_016209805.1 Ignavibacteriota bacterium | reverse complement strand
GTCCGATACATTCATTCCGAAGTTAATGCGCTGGAGCGGGTTGAAATCCTCCGTGACCTTCGCCTCGGAGATTTCGACGTGCTTGTCGGGGTCAACCTGCTGCGTGAAGGTCTCGACCTTCCTGAGGTTTCTCTCGTTGCAATACTCGACGCCGACAAAGAGGGGTTCCTCCGATCAGAGAAATCACTTATTCAGACGGCAGGCCGGACGGCCCGCAACCTAAACGGGAGGGTCATCATGTACGCGGATACGGTCACCGGTTCCATGGAGCGGATGCTTCTGGAAACCCGCCGCAGACGCGACAAACAGATTCAGTACAACAAGGAACATGGCATCTCTCCCAGGACCGTTTACAAAACCGTTGAAGAAGTGCTGGCTGCTACCGCTGTTGCCGATGTAAAAGCCGAGCGCGATGCCCGGCGTGAGCGGGCGAAAATGCCTCTTGTGGCTGAGAGTGTGGTCCGTTATCTTACAAGCGCGCAACGTAAGGACCTGATCAAAGAGTTGCGGGCAGAGATGATCAGAGCGTCGAGGGATCTTGAGTTCGAGAGAGCGGCGCAGTTACGGGATGAGATACAAAAGCTGGAAACGATGAAGGAGACAAAGAAGGCGAGACGCAACTAAGCTGAAGTGTGGAGAATGAAGTTGTATCATCATGATCTCGAAGGAGGGAGCATGTATGAACCTGCTTGACAGAATCACAATTGACCCGGAGTTGTGTAACGGCAAACCGACAATAAGAGGAAAGGGGATCACCGCCGAAACGATTCTGGGATTTCTGGCGGCCGGGGATACGCCCGAAGAAATTCTCAAACACTATCCGTTGCTTGAGTTTGAAGACATTCGTGCGTGTCTTCAGTTCGCAGCGAAGCTCATGGGCAATCAGTACGTGATCAAAACGACTGCGTGAAGAGGCCCGGATACTCATTGATGTTAACCTTCCGAGTTCTTTTCCCCTCTGGTCCGGCGATGACTATCTGCATGTGTCTGAAATTGATCCGTCGTTATTGGATAGTCGCATATGGGATTACGCAAAAAGTCATGGGCTGACAATCGTGACAAAAGACCGAGATTTTTCCGACAGGATTCTTGTGAGCGTGCCACCTCCTCGAGTTATTCACATCAGGCTGGGTAACATTAGACTTAAGGAATTCATGGAAACAATCGTTCGGCACTGGCCGCTTGCATGTGAGCTGAGCAACACACATCGTATAGTCCAGGTATTTGAGGATCGACTGGAGGCTATTGAATAGTCCCAGCCACGGACCAAGCAAAATAGGAACGAGCTGCTCCTGGATGTAATCAACCTCCCAATCCAGCGGAGCGTAATTTCAAAATCCGTGCAGGTGAGCTATGGGTTCACTTCTTCCCATCACGTTACGGCCAATGGACTTCGTTCGGTCCATTGTTCGACCCATTCGTGAGTTCATTTATCCGCCTGTTTGCTTTGTGTGCGATGCTCCACTTACGGAGAGCAACTCCCGAGTATGCGGCCAATGCTGGACAAGAATCCGTCCGGTCGATTCGGAGGATGAGCTGTATCGAGTTATGTCGGACCGGCTGAGAGTCTCCGGGAGTATCGCCCACCTTGTCTCTGCGTATCACTTCGAGAAAGATGGCGTCCTGCAATCTCTCATCCACCAGCTGAAGTACGAAGCGTTCACGCGGATCGGGATCGAGTTGGGCGAAAAACTCGGAGGCGTCGTTGCTGCAATGGCCGGGTTCCCGAATGTGTATGGAATTATCCCGGTTCCACTGCATCGATTGAAGGAGAGGGAACGTGGCTATAACCAGAGTGAGTTCATCTGCAAGGGTATCAGCAATGTGACTGGCTTGCAGGTGTGCCCGGCTCTTCTCTTCAGGAAAAAGTACACCAGATCCCAGACTCAACTGAACGCGGCGGAAAGGAAGGAGAACGTCGGCGATGCGTTTGAGGCAACACCGTTCGGCAGGTCGGTGATCCAGGGGCACACCTTTATTGTGGCCGATGATGTGATTACGACCGGAGCGACGATTGAAGCGTGTGCCCGCGTTTTGAAAGCGAATGGCGCGAGGAGTGTGATTGCAGCTTCGGTTGCACTGGCAGAATGATCGTTATGACGTGTTGCTTACATCGAGCGTACCGACGAAAGACTTGGTAGTGTCATTGTTCGAATTGACCGCATGTGGTCGGGGGGAGACGACCGACCTACTTCAGAGAATCGGAATTGAATTATCCGAGAAGTAGAACGACCGTCTTCGGTCGTCCACTACGCAATATCAAATCAAGACAGTACGTTTCGTTTCTTGACATTCCTGCCATTTCTTGGTACATTAGCCCGTGTTTTTGCAAGTTTTTCGTTTTTCTTCGTCCGAAGACTCACGTTTTTTATTCTGATTATCGGAGGAATTTCATGGCTGTAAATGTTGGCATTAATGGTTTTGGGAGAATCGGCAGGCTTGTTTTCAGAAGACTCATGCAATCCAACGGTTTCAACGTCGTTGGCATTAACGACATCACGAATGCAAAGACTCTTGCTTACCTTTTGAAGTACGACTCAATCCACGGCAAATACAAGGGGACCGTCACAGCCGAAGACAATACAATTGTTGTGGATGGAAAGAGATTCCAGATTACCGCGGAGAAGGATCCCTCGAAGCTGCCATGGAAGGAGCTTGGTGCCGACCTCGTCATCGAAGGAACGGGCATTTTCACCAGTCGCGAGAAGCTGCAAATGCACATCCAGGCCGGCGCCAAAAAAGTGCTGCTGACTGCACCGGCAAAGGATGAGATCGACGCGACGGTCGTCATGGGTGTGAACGAGCACGTGCTCACGGGAAAGGAGCAGTTCGTCTCCAACGCATCATGCACAACAAACTGTCTTGCACCCATGGTCCACGTGCTGCATAAGACGTTCGGCATCGATCACGGCTACATGACGACGATCCATTCTTATACCAATGATCAACGTCTCCTCGATCTTCCGCACAGCGACCTGCGGCGGGCACGCGCCGCCGCGCTCTCCATCATCCCCACAACAACAGGAGCGGCGAGAGCGGTCGGCAAGGTCATCCCGGATTTGAAGGGGAAGCTTGACGGCTTTGCACTCCGCGTCCCGACGCCGGATGCTTCGATCACGGACTTCGTTGCTGTTCTTAAGAAATCGACCACGAAGGAGGCAGTGAATGAGTCGATGAGGAAAGCCTCCGAAACATATCTGAAGGGGATCCTGCAGTACACAGAGGATGAAATCGTCTCTGCCGATATTATCGGGAACGAGCACTCGTGCATTTTCGATTCCAAGCTGACCATGGCTCAGGGATCAACGGTGAAGGTGTTTGGCTGGTACGACAATGAGTGGGGATTCTCATGCCGGGTTGTTGACTTGTTGAAGAAGATCGCCTTGCCGGACTAGTGCCGAGAAGTGCAAGCGAGTAACGGCTGCCGGCTCCCTTCGTGGGATGGTAGCCGTTTCTATTCTTATCGAAATTGACAGCGTTCTATCCGTATGAACACATTGACGATTGACGACGTCGATCTGAAGGGGAAGCGGGTCCTCGTCCGTGTTGATTTCAACGTCCCCATGACAGGAGATGGAACGATCTCCGACGACAAGCGCATTGTGGAATCGCTGCCAACTATTCGGAAGATCCTCGATTCAGGAGGAAGGCCGATCCTGATGAGTCACCTTGGCCGTCCGAAAGGTCAGCCGGATCCGGAGTTTTCTTTGAAGCCGGTGGCAGAGTATTTGGGGATTCTCTTGAATGTTCCCGTGAATTTTGCCGGCGACTGCATTGGAAAGACGGCGCGCCAGATGGCAGCGGAGGTGCGGCCCGGTGAAGTCCTTATGCTTGAAAACGTGCGCTTCCATGTTGAAGAAGAGCAGAACGAAATGGAGTTTGCCAGAGAGCTTGCGAGCCTTGGCGATGTATACGTGAATGATGCGTTCGGGAGCGCCCATCGCGCGCACGCATCGACCGAAGGTGTTGCACGACTGCTCAAGCCGAGCGTCGCGGGATACCTGATGAAGAAGGAGATCGACTATCTCAGCAAGGCGGTCGGCAACCCGAAGCGTCCTTTTGTTACGATCCTCGGCGGAGCGAAAATCTCCGGCAAGATCGACGTCATCCAGAACCTTCTTCCCAAAGTGGATGTGCTCGTGATAGGGGGAGGCATGGCGTTCACGTTCTTCGAGGCGCAGGGCATGGAGATCGGCGATTCGCTGGTCGAGAGAGAGAAGATTGGTGTGGCGAAGGAAATTCTCGACATGGTAAAATCCCGTCGACTCCGATTGATTCTCCCTGTCGATTGTGTTATTGCGGACAAGCTCGACAATGATGCTCAACGAAGGATTGTGCCGGTCTCAAAGATACCTTCGGGTTGGCGAGCCCTCGATATCGGACCTGAGACAGTGAAGCTGATCAACCTTGCGATGCGGAATGCAAAGACGATTGTGTGGAACGGTCCGATGGGAGTGTTTGAGATGTCGAACTTTGCCGCCGGCACGATGGAGGTTGCAAGACTTCTGTCACAGGCGACCAAGTCGGGTGCAGTGACAATAGTCGGCGGGGGTGATTCGGCGGCTGCGGTCGCACAAGGCGGGTTCGATGGCTCCATCTCGCACGTATCCACAGGAGGCGGAGCGGCTCTGGAGTTCCTCGAAGGGAAAACCCTTCCGGGGCTTGCGGCTCTTGATAGCAAACCGTGACCGAACCAAAACAAGCATCAGAGTGTTAGCAGAAGAGAGATTGGTGTTTATCAGGTGAACGAATAATGGCGTATTATCGAACTGGCGGACCAGGCGCGTACTATCGACCGAGTTTCTTCGGGGGATTCAGGTTCTTTCCTCCCGTGATTAAGTCGTTGCTCATTAGCAACGCGGCGATCTGGTTGCTCGTTGGCTTCTTCCTCGCACCATTCACAGTGGGGGGTGTACAGATCGGTGGTGACAGGGGTTTGTTCACATATTACTTCGCCCTTTGGCCTCTGGGTACGAACTTCTGGCCATGGCAGCTTGTGACGTACATGTTTATGCATGGTGGCCTCGGGCATCTGTTCTTCAACATGCTCGCGCTCTGGATGTTTGGGATGGAACTGGAAAACACCTGGGGCTCAAAAAGATTCTTGATATATTATCTTGTGTGTGGACTTGGCGCGGGTATTTCCAATTTGTTTGTTGCACCGCTTGTCGGACCCGGTGCTCCGACGGTTGGTGCGTCGGGGGCAGTGTTTGGAGTGCTGATTGCGTTCGGGATGCTGTT
>JACQVJ010000275.1 GCA_016209805.1 Ignavibacteriota bacterium | reverse complement strand
CTTGTACCATGAAGGGAACAAGAAAGAGCAGCCATGGAATGAGCGGCCTCATCGCAACTCTCCCAGCCTTCCGAGATAATTGAGCGTGAAGACTTCGTCACGAAATTGGCGGGGCCTGATACGCTGGTACACGATCAGTGAACGATAGCCTTTATCCCAATCGACTGCAGGCTCGTGATGCGAATCGGTTTGTTGACGTTGGGAATGTACAGCCACATATTCTCACCCAGCCGGAGCGTTGCGCGCCCTCTCTCGCTGGCGGGGGCAATGTACAACATTGCGATTTTGTCCTTCCCTTTCTTGACGGTGAAGAACGTGAATTCCTTTTTTCCGCCGTCCGGCTCTTCGTTTATGAGGCGACGGGTCGCCTCGTACGATTCCGGCATCAGATTCTCATCCACCGACTTTAGCAAAGCATTGGCATCCTGCGCCAGCGCGGCGAGCGAAGGCAGCGAGAGTGCTATGATCAGCATCAGCGTACGTTTCATTTTCCTGACCTTTCCCTTTACTCTTTACTCTTCACCCTTTACCTTCACCTTCACCTATACGTGTCCCAACTCGTCGACCGGCTCCATCTTTGACGCCTTATACGCCGGCTGCAGACTCGCGAAAATCGACACGAACATCACAATGATCGTTACCAGAATGACTTCTCCCTGCGGGATTCTTGGTGCAAGCGATACCTGCATCATCCCGAACGTGAAGTCGATGGGGGTGAGATTCATCAGCCAAAGCAAGCCAAGCCCGATGATGAGGCCGACCGCGGTACTCATCAGACCCATGGCAAACCCTTCCATCAAAAACATCGAGAGAATTCGGCCCGGCCGCGTCCCAATTGCGGCAATGGTACCGATCTCGCCAATGCGCTCATACACCGACATGGTCATGATATTCAAAATGCTGACCATAACAATGGAAATCAGAATGAACTTCACCACAAGGATCAGCAAATCCACAATACGAGCAATGCTGGCAAACGGCGAAAGCTGTTCCCAAGTATGAATCTCAAGGCCTGATTCGGGCGTAGTCATTTTTTCTTTCAATGTTTTGAAAACCGCGACCAGCCGATCGAAATCTTTCAAATGGACGGCGACTTCCACTATTTCCGCCTCATCCATTCTCAATAATGTCTTTGCATCGTCAATACGCATGTATCCGTCTTTTCCGCCGGGGCCGAGTACACTCTCGATGATCGCCCCGATACGCACGGGGATGCCGTTGACAGAGCCGTCTTTGTTGGTCGCAACCAGCACAATTTCGTCACCGACCTTCAATCCAAGCCCTTTCATGAGGTTGTCAGGAACCAACAACTCGCCGGGTCGAATGAATTGATCCGGATTGGAAACATTGCTCTTGATGCGACCCACCAGGCCGGGACAGGTCCGGTTCTCCATCTCCGGATAGACAGCGCTCAGGCGAATGTTCGACGTCTGCGCGTAGTTGCTAATCATCGCCCCAAATTTGATGCGTGGGCTGTAGGCTGCGACGGAAGCGTCCTGCTTCAATACGTCTTCCACCTCGGCAAGCTCCTTGCCTGTCATGATAAGATTAAGCGGCAGATTATCAATCGATTCGACATACCCCTTCCTGTGAATCTGCAAATCACCAAGCGCCGTGTTCGTCAGAGTCCCGATCATTTGGGTCTTGAAGGAGATTGCCAGTCCTCCGAAGACGATAACGAGGATGACGCCAAAAGCAATGAGCGACGATGTAAGAAGCGTGCGGCGCTTGTAACGGAAGAGATTTCGGACGGCGATCTTAATAAGGTTTCGCATGATAGCGCCTCAATTCCTTTTTGTAATTTCTTGATTGACCAGAGCGCCATCTTCAAGAGTGTACAGGATTTCTGCCTCGCCGACAATTTTCGGGTCGTGCGTCGAAAAGATGAAGGTCGTTCCTAAATCTCTTTGCATTTCATGCATGATGGCAATGACTTTGAAGGCAGTGGCATGATCGAGGTTCGCTGTCGGCTCATCCGCAAGAACCACTTGCGGGTTTGTCACGAGGGCACGGGCGACTGCCACACGTTGCTTCTGTCCCCCCGAGATCTGATTTGGATACTTGTCCTTCTGGTCGATCATGCCGACTTTTTCAAGCAGCGTGAAAATCCGTTCGCGGCGTTCCCTGGCCGGAACACGCTTCACCAACAACAGCGGGTATTCCACGTTCTCATAGACGGTCAACACCGGAATCAGATTAAAATTCTGAAAGACAAAGCCGAGAGTATTTGCCCGAAACTCTGCAGCTTCTGCACGATCGAGCAATACGATATTGACATCATTAATGAGGAGCTTACCGTCCGTGGGTTTATCCAGTACGCCCATGAGATTCAACAACGTTGTCTTGCCGCTTCCGGAAGGGCCGATGAAAGAGACGAATGCTCTTGTGCCGATCTCAAGGTTGATTTCCTTCAGCGCTGTTACAGGCACCTCGCCGGTGCGATACACTTTTGTCACTTTTTCTAGCTTAATAAGGGACATAGATGAAATGTCTTTCTTGATAGAATTGTCAGAGGACCTCTCCAAACAGCCATCCCGCGATCACCGAAAGCACCATGATGGTGAGGATGTACGCGGGGGCCTGTTTCTTCCCCATGACTTTGAACAGGACGATCATGCTGGGCAGGCTTAATGCGTTGCCAGTGAGAAAGAGTGTCAGCGCAGGTCCGCGTCCCATACCAAGATCCATGAGCTTCTGAATGATCGGTACCTCGGTCAACGTCGCAAAGTACATGAAAGCCCCAAACGTTGATGCGACAACGTTCGAGAGCAGCGTGTTCCGCCCGACGAGATCCGTAACAAACTCCTGTGGCAAAACAACTTCGATGATACCGGCAATGAACACTCCCACAAAGAGATAGGGAAGGATCTTCTTGGTCAGGTCCCACGTTTCGCGCAGCCATTCGAGGTTGTGTTCTTTCTGGAATTTGAAGAACACAATACCCAGCAGCACTGCAATAAGGGCAATAATGATCGCGGCCTTGACCATCGGATCAATCGATAAGCCGAACACTACGAGCACAGTAAGTTGAAGTAGAAAGAACAGTGTGATCGTTGCATTTGAATACGACACATCTCCACCCAAGGCGGCAGCGAATGTGCCATTTACATTCTTCCTGTCATGATCGCGAAAGAGCACGGCCATGAAGAGTCCCGCTATCACCGAAATGATCACTGCAGACACAAGCCTTCCCACAGCGAAATCCCAGCCGAGCACACTGCTCGTGAGAAGAATAGCAGTCACGTTGATTGCCGGACCGGTGAAGAGAAACGCCACTGCGGGACCGATGCCCGCACCGCGTTTGTATATACCAGTGAACAGCGGTAGAATTGTGCATGAGCACACAGCGAGAATTCCCCCCGATACGCTGGCTACCGGATACGCGATGTACTTTTTGGTTGTGGGACCGAGCAACTGCATCACCGCATCCTTCTTCACATACACGGCAATCGTTCCGGCGATGAAGAAGGCAGGCACCAGGCAGGTCAACACATGGTCACGTGAATATTCGTGGAGGAGCTCGAGCCCGGCACCAATTGATTGGAGCACGATAGGTGCATCAATCGGAGCAAAGTAGAAGATGCCGAATGCAGCAGCAAGCGACGCAAACTTCACCCATTCCTTCATCAATTAACCTGCACCTTGGAGATAATCAATTCCTTGATTTTGTCGACACTCGGTACGCCCCCTTGCCAGACCAGCGCCTCATCGACGACCAGACCGGGCGTGCGCATTACACCGTAAGCCGTGATCCCGTCGAGGTCCACTACTTTTTCCACGCTTGCTTTCATATTGAGTTGCTGCAAGGCCTCGAATGTTCTGCGTTCCAGCGTCTTGCAGTTCATACATCCGGGTCCAAGGACTTTAATTATCATTCTTACTTCTCCTTTCTCTCTCAAGTGTACACAACCTTCATCCCTCTTCCAACACACCAGCTTTCGTCTCGATGCTGCGTTTTGCGACTGCCTGCGCGAGGTCCAGGATCTTCAGCACCCGCTCGTCAGCAATCTTGAAGTTCACGCGGAGACCTTCTTTCCATGACACTATCACGCCTGCCTGGACAAGAATCTTCAGGTGACGCGACAGATTGGATTGTTCAAGACTGAGCGCCGGAGCAAGCTCACAGTTGCACAGTATCTCCTTGCCGAGGTGCTCGAGTATCCTTACGCGGTTTGGATGGGCAATCGCTTCCAGGATCTCCGACTTCAAATGCGCTGGTGTTTTGTGTGAAATCATGAGGTAACTCTCCATGCATATTTGACTGTATGAGTAAGTACTCATAGAGCGTGCCAGCGCAAATTAGCCTTCTAATCCTTATCCCGATGGGAGTCCTAGCGGACTTCTCCTATGGATGAGAATTAGTTATCAGCTTTGAGAAGTGAGCAATAAGATCTCAGGTTGCCAGTAAACACATGAGCGCCTTGGAGGGCGCTCATGTGTTTTGGTGGGTAGAGACTATTTCACCATGCTCATCTTGCTGGATGCCTGGAAGGTCCCCGCTTGAAGTCTCGAAAAGTAGATTCCGCTGGCTACCCGCAAACCTGCATTACTGGTTCCATCCCACCGCACTTCATATGTGCCGGGTGAGAACTGCCCATTCGCAATGATGTTCTTGATCAGCCTTCCATGGACATCATACACCGCGAGGTTGACCGTCTCCGCTTTAGGAATGGAGAACTGGATGGTGGTTGACGGATTAAAGGGATTGGGATAGTTCTGGTGAAACTGATACGCATCCGGCACGCCCCCGATTTGCTCGGTGACTGGTGCCGTGTGCGGATCGGTACCGTGACATTGTGTGCATTCCATTTTCGCCGCAACTTTGTTCAAGGTCCCGTTTCCATGACACGCCATGCACGCCGCGATAGTCGCTGGAGGAACATACAACGGGGTAAATGTCCCGAGGAGTTCATCATTCAGTATCTTGGCAGCATAGGCAGCAACATCGCCCGTCAACCGGGCGCACCGTTCTTTTCGCTCCGTCGAGGAGACGGTGAAATATGCAACATTACACCACTCAGTCACAGATGCATGACACAATGGAGACCCGGACATGTTCTGAGGAAGGATCTGGTCGTACATGTTCACGGTAAAGATATGGTTCACGGCGTACTGATTGCTGATATCAGTTGGGAAGAGAACCTGTGTGTACCAACCAAACAGCTCATTCACAAGAACATCTGAACGGGCCTTCTGAAGCACCATTGAGATAATCGCTCCCGCTCCGTTGAGAGCCCCGCACAAAGTTCCCCACCCAACACCGCCGCCATGTCCATAGATCATGATCTCAGAAGGCAGGTCTGTCCATGGTGTCCCAATGGCAAGGCGGAGCTTCTCAGCTAACGCATGGAAAGCCCCATAGCAACATCCCTTGCCACTCCAGTACGCGTCATGACCGAGGATGCGCACCTGCTCAACGTCGAGTTGTTGGTAGGGCCATGGCCACGGCGTGCTCAGGATGTGAGCTTGTGTCTCTGATTCCGTGAGAAGCTGCACTGTCCCGATGCCGATCGCTACACCTGTTGCATACTTGCCGCCTGTTTTGAGAAACTCTTTGCGTGTAATGCTCTTTTCCATACATCCTCCTTGGAAGTGATCTGGTTTTAGTGTGCACTGAAGGAACGAAGATTCGAAGGAAACACGGTGGTCAAGGTGTGGAAGCACTCCATGAATGCGAGTCTTCGGTCAGGCGGAAACTGAAGAAGAACATCTTCCCACACCACTCGGGCAGCCGAGAGGACGCGTGCAATCACCTTCACGCCATGGTGAGTGAGAGCAACGCGCTCCATCCGTCTGTCATGATCATCAAGGGAGCGAGTGATGTAACCGCACCTGTCGAGCGCTCGAAGGATCTTGGAAGTCGATGTAGGCTCCACTCCCAGCATCTCGGTGAGTTTCCTGACACAGCATGGTTTCTCAACGAAAAGCTGGATCATGCAATGCAACTCAAGGACGCTCAACCCAATGTCATCCGCCAGCCTCTTCTCAAAGCGGTGGGATAACAGCGCCATTCGCAGCAAGTCAATGGGTATGACTTCCTCCATTCTGGATATGCTCCAACAGTTGGACAAATGCAATGATTGTACCATGCAGAACCTTTGACACTACGAGCGAAAAAAGACGATCAAAGAGGACGCGCCGCTGAGAATCCAAACGTTTGGCGTGGAAGAACGCAACACAATCTCACAGAGTCGGGTTTGAATCGTTGGTCGGGTCTGGACACTTTCCGCTTGACATCTCAGAAAAGAAATGCCTATATTGTCGTCGGTATTTACGAATAGCCGCTGTACATCTCTCCATAGTCTACATCGGCTGATTTAGTTCGTTATCAATTGAACTCGTCGCGCGAGACAAACTGGTTGTAAGCGCATCAGCGTAATTCTTGAGAGGCTACATATGCGCTCTCGAATTGTTGACTACCTCAACCAACTCACCGGCACGAGCATCTTTCACTGGGTTGTTCCCGATCCTTCCCTACTCTATCCCGTTGTCGTCATCATCTGTGCATTCGTGTATGTCAAGCGGTGCACTGCGTCCGGTCTTGACAGGCGAAGAGCCATCTATTCGGCGGTGGCCGCGTCTGTAGGCGCAGCCATCGGCAGCAGGCTCTTCTTTGCAGCGCAGCATGCGGAAAGCTACATCTTGCGGCCATTGGATTTGCTTGCACCCGGCGGCACTATTTCATGGGGCGCATATCTTGGAGTTGTCCTTGGGTTGCTGACATACACTCGAATCAGGAACGAATCATCCTTTCGCTATCTTGATGTTCTAGGGTCTTGCCTTGCGTTGGGCCCCTTCCTCGGAAGATGGATCTGTTTCCTAAACGGTGATGATTATGGTAAGATCACCGATGTGCCCTGGGGAATCCAATACCCGGCTGGAAGCATTCCTTTCGCTGCACATGTGAACGACGGACTTGTCGGCTATAATTCTGCGTACTCAGCAACGGTTCACCCAAACCAACTCTATCTATCGCTCAATGGTCTGGTGCTGTATATCCTGATGATCCGCGTCTGGAAGAAATACCGTTTTCATGAAGGAGTAACGTTCGGTTTCTATTGCCTGCTCTATGGTATCTCTCGCTTCATGCTTGAGTTTTTCCGCGACGAGCCGTCATCGGCTCTCATTCCTCAGCTCAATTCTTCGCAGCTCTTTTCACTTGCTGCTGCCGGGGCCGGCGCTCTGTTTCTGATCCACCACTATCGAACACGATCGTACGTCGCAATCACGGGGGAAGGAACAAACACAATGAGAGGAGAAACGCCATGAACACCATCTCTGCGCTAACGCGCATGGCGTGCACCATCAGCCTTGCGCTATACCTGCTTGGTTGTACCTGTGCACCGCCTCAGATCGCTTCAGTCAATCCAGCGTCTGGTCCAGCGGGAACCATCGTCGAGGTTACATTTACTGGCGGAGGGCTCGGCGGTGTGGTTGTCTTCGATGGAGTGCAGGAAGAAACACGCTACGCAAGTAACCTCGGCCTTGGCAAGCGGCTCCGCTTCACAGTCCCGTTCGGCGCTACAACCGGCAGCAAGAATGTCCAGGTCCTTTCCGATGGACAGACATCACCGGCTGTCGCGTTTCAGGTTACCGGATCGGGAACTGTCCCAACGCCTGCCCTTGACGGGTTTGAAGTTGCAACGCGAGAAGGAAAAGAAATCACCGTGATCGGAAGCGGCTTCAACACACTTTCGAGAGTGTTTGTCGATGGAGTTGAAGTGCAGCGCTACGCCGGGAGTTCACTCCCCTTGAGGGAGATTCCATTCGACTTCGTCGATAACGTTATTATCTGCACACCTCAATCGGATCTTCTGCCGGGTTCAGCTCATACGGTTCAGGTTCGAAATCCCAACAACCTGAATTCCAACACTCTGAACATCACCATTCCATCAAGAATCTGTCAGATCGAGTTCGACGCAATTGACGGCATACCTGTTCCAGACTACTACATTCTTCGGAATAACACGATCAACACAATGCGGCGGTCATACAACGCATGTGGCTGGATCATTGAGTTGTCTCACGATAACCTGGCGGTAGCCGATCCCCTGGGCGGGACTGCATTCAGCAATGCCGATCTCTACAGCTTCTGGCAGGCGAACGCCAACGTACCCGCCAGCGGAAACTTCATGCATGGCGCCTTCGTTACGATGGACGCCGGAGGATTGTTAGGAATTATGTTTATGAATACGGGGAGCGTGCCTTCGCTGCCCGATGCGGAGCGACGACTGGGATTTGCAGCATTCAGGAACAACTTCGGCACGTTCCAGCGTGAGGAGCGGTACCTGAGGACCACAATCCATGAGGCGGGGCACGGGTTCAACCTGCTTCACTCGGATGGCGATGGAAGCATCACGATCATGAATCAGACCGGAAGCCTCGGAACAAACTGGACGCACAACTTTTCCAATATCAGTTGCACACATCTTACGTCACACGCAATTAGTGCCGTGGCTCCGGGGCAAGAAGCATTCGGCTCGTCCCGATCATGTAACAACCTGCATTGAACGTCAAGCGAAGGAGAATAAAGCCATGAGAACAATTCACTGTTGTGCGGCCATTGCAGTGTTCCTTTTGTTGTTGAGCACAATGACGACAATTGCAAATGGCGCGTTTGAAATAACTCTCTCTGCTGAGAAGACTGACTTCAGACTCGGCGAGCCGGTTGTGTTACTTGTATCGTTGACAAACAAAGGGCAGGAGCCCGTCAACGTTAGTCCTGAACTTGGACCCGAGGCCGATAATCTGCAGTACCTTATCACGAACCCGGATGGGAAAGAGACACCGTTTAGTCCCTTGTTCGTTGAAGATCGAGCCGATTTTATCACGCTGGGGACGAATGAGACTGCGCGAGGAACCGCTCGTGTCTTCTACGGAGGAAACGGATATTCATTTCCCAAACCGGGAAAGTACAGTGTCGTCGCCACATTCAGGGGCTCGAAGTCACAGTCGTTGGAGATACGCGTCCTGCCCCCCGCCAACGACGCCGAGCGGGAACAGGCGAGCCTGATTCTCGATCATTCTGAAGTGGGACTATTCCTGATGCTTGAAGGAGGCGACGAGCTGGTCGACGCGAAGAAACAGATCGATGCTCTCACTACCAAACATCCTAATTCGACCCTGACTCACTATGTGCGCTACGCGGTCGCAAAGAATCTCTCTGTCCCCGCACGCAACTTCGTTACGAAGAAACCACGGTCGGCCGACATCTCTGCTGCTGTCGAAATACTTCAGGGATTGAAGGATAAGGAGTTCCAGTACTACTATCAGGATAAAGCTGTAAGGACGCTTGCCACATCCCTTGACAAACTTGGTCGGAAGGACGATGCAAGGAGAACGCTGCAAGATTTCCAGAAGAAATTGGAGAAGATGGAAAAGCTTCAACCGTTTTACATGAAAAAGATTGAAGATGAGATGGATAGAATGAAGTGAGGGAGAAAGGACTCGCCTCGGAAGAGCCTTTCACTCAGTCCCATGTCCTTCGGAGAGGATGAGCCTCCGTCGTGAAGACCACCTTGTCGAAAGCGAGAGTTTCCTTCGGCGCAAACAGCAGATATAAGTATTTCAGCGTCTCTGCAAAGAAAAAACTCTCCATCCCATCAGCCTTCTCCTTTTCGATCACGTCGCTGAGATAAGCACAGCCGGCGTCGGTTCTGCAGTATTTCACGATGCTGTTGAAAAACGTCTCGCCCATTTGT
>JACQVJ010000274.1 GCA_016209805.1 Ignavibacteriota bacterium | reverse complement strand
GAGCATTCTCACTCTTCCCCTCGGCTACTATTCGGGATACCTCGTTGAGCACAGATACAATCTTTCCAATCAAACCTTCGGAAGGTGGGCCTGGGAACGTATGAAAGGGACTCTTGTAAGTTTGCCGTTGATAGTTGCTGTGCTGGTTGTTCTCTATTTCTGTTTGCGGACGTACGGACTGTGGTGGTGGCTTCCGGTGAGCATTGTGCTGACGTTCTTCTCTGTGGTTCTGGCCCGGCTTGCACCGATGCTCATCATGCCGCTCTTCTACAAGTTCACACCTCTCCCCGATGGTCGGCTGAAAGAACGCATCACGACACTGTGCGCAGATGCGGGCGTGCGGATTCTCGGCATCTTCTCATTCAACCTGAGCAAGAATACAAAGAAGGCAAACGCGGGCTTCACGGGCATCGGCAGGTCGAAGCGCATTATTCTCGGCGACACTCTTATGAAGGATTTCTCGGAGGAGGAGATTGAAACGGTGTTCGCACATGAGTTGGGTCATTACACCCATCGCCATATCCTCATCGGAATGCTCATCGGCGTTATCTCAACCTTTGCGGGACTCTACGTCGCCGCGCAATGTTACACGTGGTCACTCGAGTGGTTTGGTTTCTCATCCATCACGAATCTCGCAGCACTGCCGTTACTGGCGCTCTGGCTCGCGCTCTTCGGTCTCGTCACTGCGCCACTCGGTAACATCATCTCACGCAAGCATGAGCGGCAGGCCGATGCCTATGCTGTCACAACGACCCGCAATCGCTCTGCATTCGTCTCTGCATTGCGTAAACTCGCGGCAACAAACCTCGCCGATCCGCAGCCTCATCCACTCATTGAGTTCCTCTTCTACAGTCACCCCTCCATTACACGACGGATTGCGTTGATCGAACATTTAGAAACAGAATGAAGAAGCTGGTTGGCGTACTTCGGTTTGTAGCAGCGGTCGTAATTTCGCTGGTGTCTGCGACAATTATTATCATCAGCATACCATTCGATCCGAGGGGTTTGTTCTTTCACGCTGTCTCTCGTGTGTGGGCACATGTGACACTGTTTGTCTGCGGTGTTCGTTTGAGGGTACGAGGTCTCGAGCACATTGACCGGACGACAAGCTATGTCTATGTCTCGAACCATGCCAGTATGTTTGATATCCCCGCGATCATCGCCGGCATACCTGATCAAATTCGAGTTGTGTATAAGAAGGAACTGGAGAAGATCCCTTTGTTTGGTTGGGGCCTGAAATGGGGAGCCTACATCGGCATCGATCGCGGCAGAACGAACGAATCCATCAGAAGCCTTGAGGAGGCAATTGCAAAGATTCAACACGGTGCATCGGTTCTTCTGTATGCTGAGGGGACACGAACCCAAGACGGCAACCTGCAGCCGTTCAAGCGCGGTGCCTTCCACATTGCGGTGCGGGCCGGTGTTCCCGTGGTGCCGTTGACGGTGAACGGAAGCTACGGCATTCTCCCGAAACATTCGTTCAGCATAAATCCGGGAACGGTGGAACTCATACTTGAGCGGCCAATATATCTTGGGGGAAAATCTGGCAAAGAAACCGAGCTCCAACTCATGCAACAGGTTCATGCTGCTATTTCAACACACTACATCGATCAATAACCTACCGTTGTCCGGGTTTGCTTCTCAAGACAGAAAGCAATAGCTTGATCTGCGTACTGGTCACCCGACGCCGTGGGAGTTGACCAACTCTGCAAGATCAAATAAAGAAGACAAAGGCCCAATGTCTGTAACGGTGAAAGAGGTAGAGTACATTGCATCACTTGCACGCCTCTCGTTTTCAGAGGAGGAGAAGGAGAAGCTGACGCATCAGTTGAACGACATCCTGAACTACATGGAGCAACTCAACACCCTCGACACGTCAGATGTTGAGCCTCTTGCACAGGTGATCGAATCGAACAATGTGTTGCGTGAAGACACCGTGCGCTCGGGCCTCACACGTGAGGATGCATTGCGCAATGCACCCGCTCGGACGGAGAAGTTCTTCAAAGTTCCGAAGGTAATCGGGGAGCGATGACGGTGACCCGCTCTGAGCGAACCGTTGTCGTCATTCCAGCGAGATACAACTCCCAGCGTTTGCCTGCCAAAGCACTTGCCACAATTGGCGGCAAGCCCATGATTCAACGAGTGTACGAGCGCGCTCTGGGCGCACACGGCATCAGTCGCGTTCTTGTGGCGACGGACGATCAACGGATCGCTTCCGTCGTTCGTGCTTTTGGGGGTGAGGCGCTGATGACGCCGTCTTCGCTGTTGAGCGGAACTGACAGGGTTGCATTCGCCGCCCAGTCGATTGAGGACGCAGAGATTATTGTCAATGTGCAGGGCGATGAGCCGCTTCTCGCACCGGAAATGATCGACCAGGGAGTTGAGTTGTTGACAAAGAACGATACCGCAGGCACACTTGTCCGCTGCATCGACTCCCATGAAGAGCTAATGAGTCCGAACGTGGTAAAAGTTGTGCTTGACAGAGAGGGCTACTGTTTGTATTTTTCCCGGTCAACCGTCCCTTTCTGCCGCGACCATGCGCAAGACGATTGGAAGCACCACCATACATATTACAAGCACATCGGGCTATACATCTTCAGGAGGAGCTTCCTTTTGCGCTTTGCAGGTCTGACACCCGGACCACTGGAGCGTTCGGAAAAGCTGGAACAACTTCGCATCCTTGAACATGGCTTCAGAATCAAGGCCGCGATCACAGCGTACGACAGCATCCCGGTTGATACACCGGAAGATCTGGATAGAGTAAGGAGGATTCTGCAGTCCAATCAATGAGTGAAGCTGAGACAACCTTTTTTGGCCAGGTACGCGCAATATTCCTCCGGGGCATCGTCGTCATCATCCCTCTCGGCCTGACCTACTGGTTCTTCAAAGCGCTCCTCAATGGCGTTGACGGTATTCTTTCCCCTCTTCTGGAAACATGGCTTGGCCGTGAGATCCCCGGCCTCGGCTTTCTCTCCATGATCGTCATCATTCTGATTGTCGGACTCCTCTCGCACGTTTTGATCGGACGTATGCTTTTCTCGGGATTCGAGAACCTCCTTCGGTCGATTCCGTTCGTACGCTCCGTATACGGCGCAATCAAAGACCTTGTGGGTGCATTCAGCATCGGCGGCAAGGGAAAGACGTTCAGAGAAGTTGTGCTTGTCGAATATCCTCGTGCCGGATTGTACACGCTCGCATTTGTCACCAATGAGATGTCGTTCTTCTCATCCGATAACAAGAGGACTGATTTTGTTAATGTCTATATCCCCAACCCTCCTAATCCCACGTCCGGTGTTCTGATACTCGTTCCGCGGCAACATGCTATCCGGTTGAATCTCACAATCGAACAGGGACTGAAGCTTGTGCTTTCCGGCGGAATCGTGTTGCCGGAGCGATTGGAGGAAAGGAAAGCGACCACATAGTGAAGGAAACCCCGGTGAAACGACGTCGTCAGGTCAAGTACATTTTTGTCACCGGAGGGGTCGTCTCGTCGCTCGGCAAGGGAATTACCTCCGCATCGATCGGGCTGCTGCTGAAGCTGCGCGG
>JACQVJ010000277.1 GCA_016209805.1 Ignavibacteriota bacterium | reverse complement strand
GATCTGTAGGTCTCGACTCCGGGAATTGGTCGCGATGCGATGACGACGTTACGCCGGTTGGCCAGAAGACGTCCCAGCGATTCGTACGTCTTGCGGCCCATGAGAATTGCGTGGCCAGTTGTTAGTTTCTTGAAGCGCTTGAGGTCGTCCGAGATGTGCCAGGGAAGAGTCCCCGCTTTGCCGATGACGCGGTGCTTGCCGATGGCCGCGATAAGAGCCAGCTTCACACAGCCACCTCGAACTTGATCGGCTCATAGCATTCGTAGCCAATCAACTGAAAGTCATCGAACTGCAGTTCGTCGATGGGCTTGCGCGCAATTTGAAGATGGGGGAGTTGTTTCGGAGTGCGCTTCAGTTGTTCTTTCAATCCATCAATGTGATTGACGTAGATGTGCGCGTCAACAATAGTGTGGCTGAAGAACCCAAGCTCGAAGCCGGTCTCCTGCGCGAGGATCTGAGTCAGAAGCGCGTAAGCAGCAAGGTTGAACGGTATGCCGAGTGCGATATCGCCTGAACGCTGGGTGAGATGGCAGCTGAGCATATTGTCGAGCACGTTGAACGCAAACGTGTAATGGCACGGCGGGAGCTTGCTCGTGAATGCATTTCCCGGCTCCCATGCGGTGACAACCATTCTGCGTGAGTTCGGATCGGTCTTCAGAAGCTCGAGTACCCAACCGATTTGGTCGACTTCCACGATCTCATACTTGCCTGTTTGCGGATTCACCTGAGCGCTGGGGAACCGCCGCCAGTATCTGCCATACGCGCTATCGAGGTTGCCGTTCTCGTCGGCCCAGGAGTCCCAGATCTTTGTGTGTTTGCGAAGGTTTCGGATATGGTCTTCACCCGAAAGATACCACAGGACTTCGTGCAGCATCGAATTGAAGTTGACCTTCTTTGTCGTCAGGAGTGGATACCCTTTGCCCAAGTCGACCTGGTAATGCTGGGCAAAGCAGGAAATCGTATCGATGCCCGTGCGATTTTTCTTGTACGTGCCATTGTTCAGCACGTGTTCTACAAGGTCAAGATATTCGCGCACTGAGGGGCTCCTATCACAATGTCACGACTGGGATTCTAAACTCAACATACGGAGACCGGTGTTGAAATGCAACGACCTGGAGAGACCTCTATGAGCTCGCTCCCGCAAGTTCGAGAACACTCCCCGTGACAAATGCTGCTTCGTCCGAACAGAGGAATCGAACAACTTCTGCTGCATCCTGGGGAAGTGCTTGCGTCCGGCGCTTCCAGAGCGTTGCGTGCTTTGCCGCTTCGACTGCTTGCCTGAGCGTCAAGCGCGGCGTGTGACCCGGCGCTATGATGTTGCACGTTATGCCATTGATAATCTCCAGTGGAGCAAGTGATTTGATGAAGGAGACACGCGCCAGCTTGCCAAGGATGTAGTCATATGGTGGACCGATCCAATGGCCGGCACCGGCAATGCTCACTGCGATGATCCGTCCGAAGCGAGCCTCCCGCATGTATGGCAAGGCATTCTTGATGCAGAAGAACACTCCATCCACTTCCGCCTTGATTACCGAGCGCCAGTGTTCCTGGTCGATTTCCGTGATGTCCTTCATACTCCAATCTCCGCCGGCGTTACAGACAAGGAAGTCGATTCGTCCGTAGAGCTTGATGACTCCTTCCACCATTGCTTTCACTTCATCCTCTTCTCTCGTGTCTGCCTTGAAAGCGTATCCCTTGCCGCCAAGTGCTCGAACTTCTGCAAGCACCTTTTCTGCCGCGTGAACATTATTGGGAAGCCCTGTCCCGTAATTCAGCACAACCTTCGCACCCTCCTTTGCGAGAGTGAACGCAATGCTGCGCCCCATTCCTTCGCCTGTGCTTCCCGTAACCAACGCAACTCTGTCCTTGAAGATTGGCATAGACCGTTCAGAAAGTTGAAGTGACCAGGAGATTATTTCAGGATTGCATTCTGCAGCGTCCGCACAGCAAACCAGAACGAGACCAGCATGAACACTCCAAACGCCGCGGCCTCGATCATCACAACATCAAGCGCTCCAAGCCCGACGGTCGCAAACCTCAATACATCCGTATGCCATGTGAGCGGATTGATTTGTGCTGCCACCTTCAACCACGAGGGAAGTGCATCCAGCGGGTAGAAAATGCTGCTCGCAAACATCAACACGAAATACGCGACATTAATAAACGTATTAAACATGTCGTTGCGGCGGATGCGAAGAGCGAACGTTGTGAGAAAGAAGAACCACCCCGCGGTCCCGATCACCACGCCAATCAGCACCAGTCCCATCCTCTCCGGTTGCAGGGGAATTCCGAGCAGTGCAGCACCGAGGCTGATGGTGATAATAGTCTGCACAATCGAAAGGACACAGTTGAAGACGATCTTGCCGACAAGAAACTCGCCGCGCGTCATCGGATATGTGAGGAACTCGTAGAAAATACCATTGTCTCTATCAACGAAAAACCCGTATGATGTATTGATGGCAATCCCGAAGCTTGCCATGGAAAGAACGCCCGCGAGGAAGAACGTATTATAGCTAAGCACGATGCCCTGCGTGGAAATCCCACCGGAAAAGGCCTTGTCCAGACCGATTCCGAACAACAGCAAATAGGTCAGCGGCATGAACAAATCGTAGAACGTCCACGTGAGGCTTGTGGTACGGATGCGATACTCGCGGTACATCACTGCAAGGACCATGCTCATACAGATGCTCCTTCTGTCGGATGGAGATTCCTCCCGAGTAGCTCGATGAACGCATCCTCTAATGTCGGACTGTTGATTTCAAAATGGACCACCTTGTGTTCTCTTGACAGCTTGGTGATGAGTTCCAGAAGAGACACCTGACCGCCGCGGACACATAGCTCGACGGTGTTGTTCCGGTGAGCAAAGGTGATCAGATCGAGTTGTCGAAGCTCGTTGAGGACTGCTTCAGAAAGCGGGTCGAACGTCAGCGTAACCTCAAGGATATTTGCCACAAGAGATTTGATGGTCTGTGGGTCTCCTTTGGCAACACATTGACCGCGATCGATGATGGCGATCGAATCGCACAACTCTTCGGCTTCCTGCAGGATGTGCGTGGTCAGGAAGATTGTTCTCCCCTTCCGGGCTTCCTCCCGGATTGCTTCAATCGTTGTTCGTTTGTTGATCGGATCCATCCCTGTCGTTGCTTCGTCAAGGAAAACCACCGGCTTATCCACCATGAATACTTTTGCAACCTGCAGCCTCCGTTTTAATCCTCCGCTGAGATCGATCACTTTTTGATTGACGTGTTCGCCGAGACCGAATTGTTCGATGACACGTTTGGCTCGTCTCTCGATTTCTCCCCGCAGAATCGAATGAAAACGAGCGAACGTGGCCAGATTATCCATGACGGAAAGGTAGAGTTCAACTGCATTCTCCTGCAGGACGACACAGATGTTTTTCCGGACTTCAAGAGCGGCCCGTGTGACATCGAGGCCGAGCACTGAAGCTTTGCCACTTGTCGGAGGGAGAAGCGTGGTAATGATCCGCAGGAAGGTCGTCTTGCCAGCTCCATTGCGACCCAGCAATCCGAAAATCTCGCCTTCTCTTACATCCAAAGTCAACCCGTCAAGAGCCAGGACCGGTCGGGAAGATTTCTCTTTATAAACCTTTACGAGATTCTCGGAGCCAATTGCTGCATCAGACATCGAGTCCATCAACGTGAGCCGAATTTGTTCGCAGTCAAATAAGTGAAAATCGAGGAGATTTCCAAGGATGACGAGGTTCCTCTTGTCTCGGATCGTAACAAATGACTTGGGTCTTCCGTAGGAGTATATGAGTTGGAGTCTACGTACGTGTCCATTCGGAACTGAACATGCATCTGAGTAATGAACAGAACCAGTTGAACAGGCGGATCGTATCTGTGTTGACCGCTCTCATCACATTGTCTGCGATTGCGGTTGCAGGCGAGAGTGTGGTAGTAGCATTGAAGGATTTCAGCAATGTTGAGCTGATGTCGGCAGGTCTTGAAGTCCCGCGGAAAATAACATTCACTGTCAAGGCGCTTGGTGGAGGAGGAAGCTCGGGGTGGACGTACAAAGACGATGCGATGTTCGCGTATGGATGGATTCTCGATGCCGATACGCGCAAGCCGGTGTGGAAGATGGATATCGACAATACATCGCGGTCAGGAGACGACAGGGAGTTTGATGGGACGGTGACGTTAGGCAAAGGGAGTTACGAGGTATACTTCGCAGCTACGACGTTCAGATACCACAGCACATTCAAGCATATTACCACGAACATCGACCACCGTGAAAAGCTCCCATTCGGGGAAGGGGAGAACGAGAAGGGCTTCTTTTCTTTCTTCAAGGAGTGGTGGTCTGATGATGTACGGAATGAGTGGATGACGCGCTCGAAGAAATGGGGAATAGAAATCTTTGCAGACGACGCTGTCGCCTCCTCGATCGGGAGGTTTACGCCGCCGAAGGAAATTCCGAATGTTGTTCTCAAGGCCGTTCGTCTCGGCGAGCACGAGTCCATCCGCCAGGGATTCACGCTGTCGGAACCTGTGAGTCTAAGAATCTATGCATTGGGAGAAGGGCCAAGCCAGTCCGATCTTGTTGATCGAGGCTGGATCGTGCGCACGGACAGTCGGAAGCGTGTGTGGGAAATGACCCTCCGGAACACATTTCCGGCGGGTGGTGGGGCAAAGAATCTCATGTATTCCGGCAATATCGACCTGGACAAGGGTGAATACATTCTCTATTACGTTACCGACGATAGCCACTCGTTTCTTGACTGGAATACAGCTCCCCCCTACGACCCCTACAACTGGGGCATCACGATCTCAATCGCGGAAGAACCCGACAGAAAGCAGTTCAAGACCCACCACTTTGATGAGGACAACTACGTAATAGTCAGCATCACGAAAGTAGGTGATGACGTGGGCAGGACTGAAGGGTTCACACTGAAGGAAGATACGAGCGTGCGAATCTACGCCTTTGGCGAGCGCAGCAACTATCGAAGACAGATGGCGGACTACGGATACATAATGGACGCGAAGTCTCGAACCAAAGTGTGGACAATGGATGTAGACCGAACACACCATGCAGGTGGGGCCTCAAAGAATCGTTATATTGATGAGATCATCACACTTCATAAAGGAAGCTACCTTGTTACATACAATTCGGATGACTCTCATGCATACAACGAGTGGAATGCAGCCCCTCCATTCGACCCGGAACACTATGGAATAACAATCATGGGTGCTGGTGAAGGGTTCAAGACCTCTGTGGTTGGGAAGTTCATCAATGAAGGGGACAAGAACATCATTTCGCAGATCATTCGTGTCATGAACGATGCGGACAAGTCGGCAAACTTCAAACTCGATAAATCGACGCGGATACGGATCTATGCCATCGGTGAGGGACAGAATCGCACCATGTACGACTACGGTTGGATCGAGGAAGCGAGGACCGGAAATGTTGTGTGGGAGATGACGTATGCAATGACATTCCATGCCGGAGGAGCCCGCAAGAACCGCGTGGTGAATACGACACTGTTGCTCGGCAAGGGGGAATACAAGTTGCGTTATGTGAGTGACGACTCACACTCCTTCGGTCGGTGGAATGATGATATCCCGGAAGACCCGGACTACTGGGGGATCACGCTTTACCGGGATGACGGGACGGAACCCCTGGCCCCTTTACCCCCAATCAAACCAAAGGAACACGGCAAATAGCGCCGGGAGCCTTACTGTGTTACCTACGCGCTGAGGTTCAAGCTTTGTCGCAGATGAATGATCTCCGATCTCGTCAGCTCGCGGTGCTCACCAACGCTTAATCCCTCCAATGAGAGAACACCGATTCTGATCCGAACAAGGCGAAGCGTCGGGTGACCGATTGATGCTGTCATTCTTCTTACCTGGCGGTTCCGTCCTTCCCTTAACGACATTTCCAGCCAGGCCGTCGACACATTCTTTCTAAATCTGATGGGTACAACTCGTAGAGGAAGGTCTGGCTCTTTGTCCAGCAGTCGTACCTCCACGGGTCTTGTCTTTCTCTTTTCAATTGTGACACCGCTTCGCAAATTTTCGAGCGCCTCTTCCGTTGGCACCTGCTCCACCTGAACAAGGTATGTACGCGGATGCTGGAAGCGCGGCTCTGTCAACCGATGCTTAACCTCATTATCATCCGTCAGTAATAGAAGTCCTTCGCTGTCAGCATCGAGCCGACCTGCAGGATAGACGGTGGGGGGAAACGAGCCGAGATTGCGGAGAGTTGGTCTGTCTCCTTCGGGAGTAAACTGTGACAGGACGCCGAACGGCTTATTCACAAGAATGTAGTGGTGCCTCATTTCCGATGAGCACAAGGTAGCATCCCGCATACGAAGAGTCAATAATGAGGAACTCTTGCAAAGGCTTCAAATAAGTGGTACATTTGTCCCGTATGGACAACCTCTTCTATCGCAAAGAGAAAAAGAAGAGCAGGGTTTTGTTGAAGAAGCTCTTCAAGAACAAGCGAGCGATGCTGGGTTTAGTGATCGGCGTGCCGATTGCATTCTATGTTGTGTTTGGCAACCGGGGTGTTCTTCAGCGGATCCGGCTCGAACAACAGAAAGCCGAGCTCGAAATGAAGATCAGCGACGCTGAAGCTGAAACGAGAGCTCTGCAGGCCAAGTCCAAGGCGCTTGAGGGGGACAAGAAGGCGATTGAAAAGGTCGCCCGCGAAAACTACGGGATGGTTCGTGATGGAGAAACAGTGTACAAAGTCAACAAGTCCAAATAAATTCTGGCTGCAGAGGATTTCAGATTGTAGAGTGTTGCAGATACCGTTTCCCGCTTTGACCGCAATCAGCTGAAATCTTCAGCATGGAACTCTTCGAAACCACGCCTCGAAAATCCACACCATCGTTGCATGTCCCGCTCGCTGAACGCGTCAGGCCCATTTCGGTACAAGACATCGTCGGACAGGAGCACCTTCTGGATGAAGGGAAACCGCTTCGAGTCTTGATCGAGACCGACCAGCTCCCTTCCATGATTCTTTGGGGACCGCCGGGGAGCGGGAAGACAACTCTTGCCCGTGTGATTGCCGCGCATACGAAGGCGGAGTTCCATCAACTCAATGCGGTCTCGTCCGGGGTCAAGGAGGTGCGCGAGGTACTGGAGCGAGCAGGGAAGAATCGAAAGCACCTCGGTAAGCGGACGATACTGTTTATTGACGAAATCCATCGCTTCAACAAGGCCCAGCAGGATGCACTCCTGCACAGCGTTGAGGATGGTGACATCACGTTGATTGGGGCCACGACCGAAAACCCGTCGTTCGAGGTCATCTCACCCCTCCTTTCCCGGTCCCGGGTCTATGTCCTTCAACCTCTCAGCGCCGAACACCTAAACCGGATTATCGAGCGAGCCTTACATACCGATCCAATCCTGAGTTCGCAGTCCATTGTCATCGAAGCAAGGGAGTATCTCATATTCCTTTCAGGCGGGGACGCGCGCATGCTGTTGAACGGACTTGAGACCGCTCTCAGTCTGACGAAACCAAATGAAGAGGAAGAAAGGATCATTGGCAAAAAGGAAATCGAAGAGGCATTTCAGCGCAAATACGTCAGGTACGACAAGGGAGGCGAGGAGCACTACAATGTGATTTCCGCGTTCATCAAGAGCGTGCGCGGTAGCGACCCTGATGCTGCACTCTACTGGCTTGCACGCATGCTTGAAGGGGGAGAAGATCCGAAGTTCATCGCACGACGTATGATCGTGCTCGCCTCCGAAGATATCGGGAACGCCGATCCTCATGCCCTCACTCTTGCAACATCTTGTTTTACTGCAGTCGATTATATCGGCATGCCTGAGGCCAGAATTGTCCTTGCACAGGCTGCAACATATCTGGCCTCATGTCCAAAAAGCAATGCCTCCTATCTGGCAATCGGCGAAGCAATGAGCGATGCAAAGACCAGACCGGATGAGCCCGTCCCACTCCACCTCAGGAATGCACCGACAAAGTTCATGGAACGGCTCGGTTATGGAGAAGAATACAAGTACAGTCACGATTTCGATCAACACTTTGTCGAGCAACAGTACCTTCCTGAAGGTTTGAACGACAAGGTCTACTATCGCCCCACCGAAAATGGAGAAGAAAAGAACATTCGGGCGAGATTGAATGCATGGTGGAGATCCCGAAAGCGGTAGTGGAGGCGTCGCGTCTATATCGAGCATTCCTCTTTTCGTTGCTCGTGCCGATCTGCTTCGGCACAAGACTCACTGCACAGATTCCCGACTTCCCTGACACGGTTCACGTTTCTCCCGACACGGTCTCACTGCTGTCAGAACTCCCTGATACTTCAAAGTCAGCCCCCGACACGCTCAAGGTTGTGAAGTCTCCCTCTGGTGTCGATTCTGTCGTTGCATACACTGCGGTTGATTCGATCGTGTACTCTTTGTCCACGAAGACGATGCACATGTTCGGAAAGTCGAGTATTAAGTACAGAGACCTGGGTTTGAAGGCGGAAAAAATCGACATCAACTGGAACACATCGATCCTGAACGCCGAAGGTGTCCCGGACACGGCTGATACAAGCGGTAAGGGGTATCGTGGACTCCCCGATCTGATCGACGGCGCGGAGACCTATGAAGGCTACAAGGTTACCTACAACTTCAAGACAAAAAGGGGGAAGATCAATGTGGGCGAAACCGAAATCGAAGACGGTTTCTATCGTGGTGAGGAAATAAAAAAGATCTCCACCGATGTCCTCTTTGTTGCAGGCGGGCGTTACACGACCTGCGATCAGGAGCATCCGCACTACTACTTTGCGAGTCCGGAAATGAAAGTGATGGTACGGGACAAGGTCGTCGCCCGTCCCGTCTATTTGTACATCTCCGATGTGCCGATCTTCGCTCTTCCGTTCGGCGTGTTCCCGAATGAGCGTGGCAGGCGTTCGGGCCTGATTGCTCCGGCATATGGAGAGGACTACCGCGGGAGGTTCCTGGAACACCTTGGTTACTACTGGGCGGTCAGCGATTACATGGACTGGAACCTCCTTGCCGATGGCTACACCAAGGGGAGTTGGAGACTCAGCTCCCAATTCCGCTACGCTCTTCGCTACAACCTCACAGGAAGCATCAGCTCAGCGCTCGCGAAAACCATTTCCGGTGAGCGCGGCGACCCGAACTACCG
>JACQVJ010000268.1 GCA_016209805.1 Ignavibacteriota bacterium | reverse complement strand
TCCTTATACTCCGCGGCGCAGGACAGTTCTTCCCTCACCCCCACCGACACGCTGGCGGTCGATCGTCCTCTTACCTTCGAGCTTTCCCGGGCACACACCTACAGCTTCCAGCCCTTCATCAAAGTCCTGGAGGACAGCGGACATGTGATGGAGTATTGCAACAACATTGACATCGACAGTACTTCCTCAGACCCCAATGAAGAAATCGGGTTAACGCTACTGTCAAAGTATCAGATGCTCGTCCTCTGGCAGCATGATGAATACTGGTCAAGACCAGAACGTATAAATACTCAGACATTCAAAGGCGGAAGTATTCACGGTAACATCGCTCGCTTTGCCCCCAACACATGTTACTGGCGCATTACCTGGATCGATAGTTCGGGGCACCGTCAGTTGACCTGTTACAAAGCCAACGGGGTCGATCTGTGGCGGGACACACCTGAGGGCCCGGAAGCAAAGTTCCTGGGTGAGCAGTACCAGCATGGTTGGAATAATGTCTTTGCAGATCCCCAGACTGAGGAACCACCCGACACAGTGTACGATGACTCACATTGGATCTTCAGGGGAACGGCGCTCCAGCGGGGTGACCTCTTCGGCTATGGAACGCTCGACGATAGCTTGCGCCGCCACGGCATCGTTAGTGGCGAACTCGACAACACCGTGACCGCGAGAGCAGACTTCCCCCTCGATACGCTTGCACAGCGCCATGTCTATAGTCGCCTGGACTCTACAGGTTGCACCCCGTGCTATCAGAATGTTCTCCACCAGATGATCTACTACGAGGACACCACAACCAATGCCCGCGTCTTCGCTCAGGGAGCGAGCAACTGGTGGCTGGGACTGCTGGAAGATGATGAGCACGCCGAAGACATTGCCATCATGAAGAGAATCACTATGAATATCTTCGACCATTTCTCCGGAAAAAAGTATATCGGCAAAGTGTGGACAGGTGCCGAGTTTCCATTAGAGTGGAGGGATAATGTCGAACTCGACGGCAATGTCGAGATACCTCACGGCAAGTATCTCAAAGCAATTGGCCCGATAACTGTTGCAGTCGACAGCGCCTTCGCGGTCAACGGCACACTCGAGATCAACGACAGCGTTACGCTTGCAGGCCCCGGCGCCGTGCATGTCAGCTCAACGGGAAACATCCTGCTCACAAGCGGGGCTACACTCAGGATAAAGACGGCTGTTTATACAAGCGATAGCGTGGTGATCTCCGTCCCCTCCTCGACAACGCTGCGGATCGATACACTCGGCAGAATGTACTTTGGCGTTGGCTCCCGGATCAATGTATCGGGTACGTTGGTTGCGCAAGGAACGAACGCAGTCCCAGTCCTCTTCACTCGAAACACTACTAACAATGATTACTGGTCGGGTATCACGTTGAACGAGTTTGCAACCGCAACATTCAATCATTGCAACATCGCTCATGCGCAGGTCGGCGTCATTGGCAGCAGTGTTGAACCAGCAATCAGCAATTGCACATTCGATTCCTGTAAGATCGGAGTTTCTCTCCTTCAGAGTGCCGGACAAATTAGCAATTCAATCTTTACCAACAACAACATTACCGCGGTCTTTATCGATGGTGAGTATGATTACATTGAGCCTTCCGCTGTGCCTTTGCTGACTGATAATCTTATGTCTACAAATACAACCGGCATCTACATTACGAACTCGGCGCCTATATTGGAACACAACGTAATTGAAAACAACGCACAGTATGGTGTGGCGTGTGTGAACAGCGGAAACCCGTTTGTCGGACGAGACGAGATCGATACACCGGGAAACAACATCTTCGAAGAGAACGGTACAGCCAATCTCTTTGCAGATGCTTCCGTGCCTTTCCTTGGGTATGTGGACGACAAGACAGGTGAAACATACGGAGGACACAACAGCTTTGGTCCCGAGAATCATGAGTACGACATCTTGGCACAGAATGAAAGCGTCGTGCTCGCACGACGTAATTATTGGTCAGAATACCCACCTGACGAAGAGACCTCGTTTCACATTGCCGGCTATGGCATATCGACAATCGATTGGGATTTTGCGCTTGAGGAATATGGAAATCGGCCGAATCAACAAAAGGTCATGCTGGTCAAAGTGAAAGGTTTACCAGGCCCGCCACCATCGCTAAACCCACGACTTTCTCATCGACTTATTGATTCCGTCATGCAGTATCGGTCCCGGAAGAAATATACGCAGGCAGTGAATGTTATCAAGGACTACCTCGCTGGGAATTCGTCTGCTTCCTCTGCTCCTGCAGCATTTCTGTTTCTGCAGCAAATCGTCAATGAGCATGCACGGTTCGCACGTGATCCGAACGTTCTCACCACGTTCGCGGGATATCGTGATTCCCTATTAGCCGCAACAGAAAACGACAGGCTAACACGTGTAATACTCAGTTGTAATAGGGATGACTTGGTGCGGCGAAAAAGGTGGAGTGAAGCGATTGACGCGGCCGAAGAGATATCAAATCGGTATCCTAATACCTCGCTTAACCTGCACTCTCTCTACCTAACTGTAACTGCAAATCTCTTCGGACTAGGTAACAAGCAAAACGCAGAACAACAGTTCGCGCTATTACAGCAGCGGTTTCCGCAATCAGAGCTAACGGCTGCCGCACGTCTGTTTTTGGACGTTACTCCAAACGGAACGGCGATTTCGTCGTCAGGCGTCAACAAATCAACAGCTTCGGCAACCGACGCAATTCAGCGGCCGGCAGAATACCTACTGCGCCAGAATTATCCGAATCCCTTCAATCCAAGCACAACCATCAGCTACGATGTGCCGAGAACAACTCACGTGACGCTCAAGGTGTATGATGTGCTCGGGAAGGAAATAGCAACACTCGTCAACGAAGAGAAGGAGCCGGGAACGCACACACTCACGTGGGATGCGCGAGGTGTTGCCAGCGGAATGTACTTCTACAGAATCAGCACTTCAGGCTTCGTGCAAACGAACAAGATGATATTGGTTCGATAGCGAAACTGTCGCAAAGAAAGCTGGGCAGGGGAGCCACTCTCCTGCCCTTTCCTTTTCTCTCCCCTTAATTGTGAAGTCGCGGCGTCTTCTCTCGATGAAGTGATGCAATACTCTACAGTAGGACGTACGGAGGTTGCCTCAAACAGCCGGTTTAGTACAGGCAATCGGTCTTCCGATTCTTGAGAGGACTGTCTTCGAAGTATCTCAACAGGAGAGCTTATTCTCATTTCTGCAATAGTGAGTCTCAATCATGGTAGATCGTTGAAGATTGTCCTCCGATTTTGCATTCGTTTCCGAGGAATCAAGGCTGGTGTGGGATTTGCTTTACTGTTTGCGTATACCACATCTTCCATCAGCAAAGCCAAGAGGTGAGCCATGCCAAGCGTTCTGCACCACGCCAATTGCTTTTTTGCTTTACTTGCCACATGCTTCTTCTCGATGACGAGCTGCTTTGATCTCCCGTTACCGCCTCCGACAAAGAGTGCCGAGGATTCCTACATCGCGGACGCTGGGGGAGCCCCTCAACAAATAGAAGGGGTAGTTTTCTTTCCTGATAGCACACATCCTCAGAACTACCCCCTAATCAGAGCTTACTATCATCCCAGCCGCATTCTCGTTCCAGGTTCTGAAGACGAAATAGAACCTAATGGGCACTATGGATGTTCAGGAAATAACTCCGACTGGCCAACCGGTTGGTATTATCTTGAAACAGATGTAATCTATCGAAACGGCTATTGGTATCAGGGAAGTCGTCTGAGTTACCATACATATGCGCAACCGACTAAGAATCAGAATATCATGCTGTCAGAGGACTCCATGCGTCGCGAGGATTGAAAGCTCTGTAAAACCAAGAATAAAAATGACAAGGAATCACCATGAGACACTTTCGCGCGGTGTTGAAAATCTCAATCATAATTGCCTTCTTAGCCTCCACAACTCTCGCACACTCACAATGGGTAACACAATCTTCAGGTACTGCGAGCGGGTTGTACTCAGTGAAGGCGGTCAGCTCATCGGTTGCATGGACATGCGGAAGCAACGGAACAATCCTGCGGACGACAAACGGCGGTGCGTCCTGGAGTTCAGTTGGTGACACGAGTGCGACCTACAACTGCATCGACGCCCTTGATGCCGACCGAGCCTTCGTTGCAGCAAACGATGGAGGCGCCGCGATGTATCGGACGACCGATGGCGGCGGCAATTGGACTCAAGTGTACTTTTCGCCGTCCGGCTTCATCAACGCTATACGGATGAGTGATCAGAATTATGGCGTTGCACTAGGAGATCCCGTCAGTGGAACATGGATGGTCCTTCGGACAACGGATGGCGGGGCAAACTGGGAGAGGTTGACGACCGAACCAAATCAACTTGCCTCGGAGGCCGGCTGGGTGAACTCACTGGCAGTTGTCGGTCCGAGCTTCATCGCATTCGGCACTTCTGATCACCGCATCTATCGCTCGACAGATGCCGGCGCAAGCTGGACCTACGCGCCGACCGTCTCCGACGATTCCTATGGCCTCTGGTTCAACGACGAGTTGCATGGCGTTGCCGCGATGGGTGGAGGCGCTTACCGCACAACCGATGGGGGTGCTACGTGGGAGTCAACCAATTTGTTGGAACCACTCTATGGAGCTGCAGGCTCCGGTACGGTGGATTTCTGGACAACGCGAGCTGACAAGATCTACCGCAGCACGGATCGTGGAACCACGTGGTCGGTCTCACATACCGATGCGAGCGCGTTCTTCTGGCACCTGAGCTTTGTTACGGAAGGAAATCTCACGTACGGCTGGGCAGTGGGTGATGCAGGGAAGATCGCACATTTCGAGGGAGTGATCACAGATGTTAATGAAGAGCGCCTCTCCCCGTCCGGTTTTCTCTTGCATCAGAACTATCCGAACCCGTTCAATCCGAAGACGAAAATAGTCTATAAAGTCGGGAGTCGAGAGTCTG
>JACQVJ010000273.1 GCA_016209805.1 Ignavibacteriota bacterium | reverse complement strand
TATTCACCAAGGGTCACTGCGTGATTCACGCATCCGCCGGATGCGGCAAGACAAGCTTATTAACGCAATGGTGGGCCGCGTTACGGACTCGGAAAATTGCCAGTGCCTGGCTGTCACTGGACCGGGACGATAATGAGCCGAGATTATTTACCGCTTATCTCGTCGCTTCCGTCAAGAAGGCCGTCCGCGGTCAGAGAAATGTCACTGATTTACTTGACAGAAATCTTCCTGACATTCCGCCCAAGTCGATCGTTGCACTACTAATCAATGCGTTGACGGAATTCAAAGATCGCATAGTAATCATCATTGATGATTACGATTGCATCACAAACGACAATATTCATGAACTACTTCAACTGCTGCTGACACGTGCGCCTGGAAACGTACATGTAACGCTGTCCGGAAGGTCAACGCCGCCGATCGATCTTGCTGATCTGGCAATCAGGGACAAGCTTTTGAATATCTCCGCGGCCGATCTGCGTGTTTCCCTCGAGGAGGCCGATCAATTATTCAGACAGAGCAGCCATCCTGAACTTTCCCTGTCCAGGGACGATATCTCCATGCTGCTTGATCGCACGGAAGGGTGGATGATGGCGATGCAGATGGTGAAGCTCTGGTCTTTTGGTCGTAAGGATCGAGCGGAACTCATTCGGAGCTTTTCTGGACGTATGACGGATCTAGCGCAGTACCTGTCCGAACAGGTTTATGGCGGTCTGGACGAGGAATTGCAGGAATTTCTCATGTCGACATCGCTTTTTGAGCGAATTAATGGAGATCTGGCCAATGCAGTTTGCGGCTGCACCAATAGCTGGAATCTTCTGGAAGATTTGGAGCGCCGGGAACTGTTTATCTATGCCATTGACATGCAACGCCGTTGGTATCGCTACCACCGGCTATTTCGGGAATTTCTGCATGAGCGTCTCCAGAGACAATATCCCCAACGGATTAATGAGATCCATAGTGCGGCGGCCACATGGTTTGCTCAGCATGGTTATCTGGCTGAAGCGATCCGACACACCAAGGACGAGGAAACGTCCCTGATTGTCGCAGAACTCGTCGAACAGGCGGGCGGCTGGCGATTGTATCTTGAAGGAAACCAGTCCCTGCTCAGATTGGCGTTGAAAAGCTTCGATCAAACCGTAATATCCAGGTTCCCCAGATTAACACTGGGGAATGTGTACTGCCTGCTCAAAGAGGGAAAGATCAGCGAGGCCCGCAGGGAATTCGAGCAAGTTAAAAAAGCCTCTCAGGACTTTAGTGAACTTAATTGTAGAAAACTTGATTCAGTTATTAAGGCGGAGTCAACATTGATCGATTACTGCATTGCCGGATATGAGGATAAACCGGTGACCGGAGGTGATCTTGATATACTGGAAAGTTTACGGGGCTCATTTCCCGAGAATGAAACCTTACTCAAGGGGATTATCAATACGACATTGTGTTTGAACTGCCTGAGTGCCGGCATGGACGACAGAGCAATCGAGGCAGGTGATCAGGCAATAGCCGATTTTCGAACCATTCATTCTGCATACGGTGAATTGTTTATCTATTTTCACGAAGGCAGAGCGTGTTTGTCACAGGGGCGTCTCAGGGACGCTGAAGCCATGTATCGCGAAGGGCAGAATATGGTTCTCAAACATTTTCGCGATGACAGTGCTTTAACGGCAATTGCCGCATCGTACATGGGGGAGGTGTTGTATAAGGGAAATCATCTGCAGGAAGCGAAACGTCAAATAGAACTGGCCTTGCCGACCATTGACAATTACGACGCCTGGTTTGAGGTCTACCATGCCGCTTATCTCACGGCCGCGGCAGTCGCGCGCGCAACTGAGGGAGTAGTCTCCGCCGGAGAAACCCTGGCGAGGATGAGACATATTGGACAAATACGAGGAATTTCCCGGCTGAAGGCCTTCGCTGATATCCAGGCGACAGCCAACTTGCTTTGGGCGGGCCGGGTGGATGAAGCCCGGGCCATTGTTGAAGAAAATAAGATGGAGACGGGATTCCGCAATTATCGTCCAGATAATCTTGCTGGACAGATGTTGTACGAATACCAGGGGATCACTCTTGCCAGGCTGGAAATTGCACAAAAGCATTACAGGCTTGCCATTGAATATTTCGATCTTGTGCAACCGGATATGGAACGCCGGGGACACTTGCTCAGATTACTTGAGTGCGAAATCCTGCGTGCCATTGCTTACTTTTCAAACGGCGATCGTATTTCAGCCTTGCATAGTCTGTCTCGTGCCGTAACCCGGGCACTGTTCGAAAAACTGAAACGCCCGTTTATTGACGAAGGATTACTGATGTTGCCCGTTTTGATTGAATTGATTCGCGATAGCAGGATGAAGGGATCGAACCGGTTGCGCGATGCATTTATGTCTGAAATCAGGACGTCCATAGAGAGTGAAACACGAATCGCCAGGCGCAGGGAAAGGCACGGCATTCTCAGTGCCCGTGAACAGGATGTGCTCAAGGAATTGAGCAGGGGACTTTCCAACAAGGAGATTGCCAGGCATCTGGAAGTCGGTGAAAACACGGTGAAATACCATCTTAAGAATATCTATGGAAAACTTGGAGTGGATTCCCGTGAGTCGGCGGTCATCGCCGCTGAGCGTATGTCGCTTTTGATGTGAACGGCAGGCGGCGAGCCCTGCTCTTCACGCTCTAAGAATTTCCCACCCGCATCGCGTATCTCTCCCACCCGGGCCGCGTATTCCTCCCATCCGGAGGGTGATGCCGAGCCCTTCTTCAAAGTCGTTGATTTTCGATGGATTTAATATTTACCTACTGTCTGTTGGTAAAGCGTTCCAATTTTGTCTTCGATAGATCGCAAATATAGATATCTATAGATATCGGCATTTTAACGAGTCAGCGGGAGAGTCGTATGACACATAGTACGGTATACGGACAGAAATTCGGCCCGGGTAAATTGGCGTTTGTAATGATGACGTTGCTGTGTTCGCAGTTCGTAGGCAGCGCGAATGCACAAGAGAGCGACACAAAGGACGCAGCCGCCCAGACGCCTTCGGCGCAACTACTCGAAGAGATTGTCGTAACAGCACGCTATAGAGCAGAGGAATTGCAGAAAGTTCCAGATGCCGTCACCGTTTTCAACGCGGAGCGAATTGAGCGACTGGATATCAGGGGCCTGGCGGACTATGCCATTCAGACCCCCAACCTCTACGTTCGGGAGGGGTTTCGGTCGGGTCTCATCTTCCTGACCATGCGCGGTGTTACAACCAGCCAACAGGGATGGCCTGCAGTCACTTATGTGGTTGATGGCGTCAAAGGCGGTGCGGCCGACGTGATCAACCCTGGCGGCCTGTTTGACGTGGAACGGATCGAAGTTCTGCGCGGGCCACAGAGCGCACTTTACGGCGCAGGAGCCATCGCGGGTGCGATTAACGTTGTGACAAAGACGCCAGCGAACGAGTTTAGTGGGCAGGTTGATGGAACCTATGCCAAGGGCAATGACGTGACATTCAGGGGCGCCGTGTCCGGCCCGGTTGTGGAAGACAAACTTGCGTTCCGTCTGAGCGGCTATTATCGAAATTCAGACGGCTTGATTGACTCCACAACAGGTGACGACATTGATTTTACTGAACAGGCCTGGGTCAGAGGCCGCTTGTTATTCACGCCAAATGACACGTTCAGTCTGGACTTGCGCGCAGCATATAACGACATCAACCCTGGTAGCGTTAAGTCGCAACGTTTCGACGATCCCGATCAGGTAAATGTATTCGATGGATCAATTAGGCCTCGGCGCGGGATCATCGGCGAAGACAATCGGGAGTTCCTTGACCTGTCTGCGAAAATTGATTTTGTCTTGCCGTTTGCCACCCTGACGTCCATAACAAGCTATGGCGACGTGGATCAGAATGTCTTTGGGACCGCGAGCTGGGAGCGTCCGCCGGCCCTTGGC
>JACQVJ010000272.1 GCA_016209805.1 Ignavibacteriota bacterium | reverse complement strand
TCCAGCGTGCCGGCCCGCTCCAGTTCTCCTATCTCGGCGGTGTCCATCCTGTTTATCCGCTGGGCAACGAGTTGAACGGCTTTGCCAAATTTCGGGCCGATGGACTTGAAGTTCGCTTTGGCCTTCTTCTTCACGATGCCGGACTCCTCTGTCACGTACTCAATCGCTTTCACGTTGATCTCGTCGAGTATTACGTCTTCCATCTGTCGAACCGCTTCGCGTTCTTCTTCGCTCGCGATGGGCAGAATAATGCGCTTCAGCGGCTGGCGGACTTTGAGGTTCGACTTCATTCTCATCGCACGCACCAGCATGACGATCCTCTCGGCACGCTCCATCTTCTCTTCCAGTACAAGATCGATCTCCTGCGTGTTCACTTCCGGAATGCCCGCCACATGAACAGACTCGTACCGGTCCTTTCGGGTCACCGAGTTCAAGTTGCGATAGAGTTCCTCTGCAAGAAATGGGGCAAATGGAGCCATGAGTTTGATAACCGAATCGAGACACTCATACAGCGTCTGATATGCGGCGGTCTTGTCTTTTCCTCGTTCGCTTTTCCAGAAGCGGCGCCGGTTCCTTCGTACATACCAATTCGAGACTTGATCTATTGTGAATGCGCTCACAAGTTTTGCCGCTTTCGTTACGTCATACCCATCCATCAGTTGCGTGTACCGCACGACGAGGGAATTCAATGCCGATATTACCCATCGATCAATCTCCTGACGCTCTGCGGGCGGAATGCGTGGTTCCGAATACTGAAACTTGTCAATATTTGCATACAGTGCGAAAAACGCATAGATATTGACGAGCGTGCCGAAGAACTTCCGTTGGACATCGACAAGGCCTTCTTCATTGAACATCGTTGGGCGCCACGGAGGACTTGAAGTAACAAGGTACCACCGCGTCGTGTCCGCACCGTACTTTGCCAGAATCATGAAAGGATCAACGGAGTTTCCCTTGGACTTGGACATCTTCTGTCCGGTTCTATCCAGAATCAGCTCGTTGACGAGGATATTTCTGTACGCCGGTTTATCAAAGAGAAACGAGCCGATCGCATGCAGTGAGTAGAACCACCCGCGAGTCTGGTCGATCCCTTCGCAAATGAAGTCGGCGGGATACTGCTCTCCTGAATCGACGAGTTGCCTGTTCTCAAACGGGTAGTGCCATTGCGCAAAAGGCATCGAGCCGGAATCGAACCATACATCAATCAGCTCGGGTGTGCGCCGCATCGATCCACCGCAGGCACAGGCAAACACAACTCCATCTACAAACGGCTTGTGCAGGTCGAGCGGCTCGGGGATATTACTCCCTGAGCGGAGTTCCTCAATGCTTCCTACACACTTGAGCTTCTTACATGCTTCGCAGACCCATATGGGAAGAGGGGTGCCCCAGAACCTGTCGCGTGAGAGAGCCCAATCCTTGTTCTCTTCCAACCAGTTGCCAAATCGCCCCTCGCCGACTTCCGGAGGAACCCAGTTGATCTGTTTGTTGAGCCCGACCATCCGGTCCACGTACTTCGTCGTGCTGATATACCATGACTCGCGGGCATAGTACAAGAGCGGTGTCTTGCATCTCCAGCAGTGAGGATAGCTGTGGGTGACGGTCCCCTTCTTGTAAAGGAGATTTCGCTCTTTCAGGTCCCGGATGATTTCAGGGTCTGCATCTTTCACGAACATCCCGGCGAAGTCTTTCACCTCTCGACCGAACTCGCCGCTCTTATTCACTGGGTGAATCGTAGGGAGATCATACTTCCGTGCCGTTTGATAATCATCCTCGCCGTACGCAGGAGCCATGTGGACGATCCCTGAACCGTCCTCCGTCGTGACGAAATCGGCCTCGACCACATAGAACGCCTTCTTCGCAACCGGATGAAAGTTGAAGAGCCGCTCATATTCAATACGAACTAGCGCTCTCCCCTTCATCTTATCCAGGTACACATACTCGCCATCAAGCACGGGGAGCCGAGCTTCCGCAAGAATGAGTTTCTCCCCCTTATGCTCGACCTTCACATAGTCAACTTCCGGATGGACTGCAAGAGCGACATTTGAGATCAACGTCCACGGCGTTGTGGTC
>JACQVJ010000265.1 GCA_016209805.1 Ignavibacteriota bacterium | reverse complement strand
CCGCGTCGTTCGTGATGGCGGCAGTTGGAGCGTACTACCTGCTGGCCGGGAGAGATGGAGAATATGGAAGAATGTTCGTCCGCACCGGAGTTGTTGCAGGTGTGCTTGCTTCCGTGTTCGTTGTATTTCCTTCCGGCGATGCAGAAGGGAAGAATATTGCAGCGCATCAGCCGGTGAAGCTCGCGGCAATGGAGGGACTCTTTGAAACAAAGGAAGGGGCTGAGCTGGTCCTCATTGGCCAGCCCGACATGGAAAAACTGAAGATGGACAATCCACTTCACGTCCCAAAAATGCTGAGCTTCCTGACGTACTATCGGTGGGAAGCAGAAGTGAAGGGACTGGATGCATTTCCTCGGGAGGACTGGCCGACAAACATCCCGTTGCTCTATTATAGTTACCACATCATGGTGGGTCTCGGAACAATCTTCATCGCAATCATGATCATCGCCTCGATAATGCTCTGGCGAAAGCACCTCTATACGGCGCGACAGTTTCTCTGGATTCTGATGCTGAGTTTTCCGTTTCCTTATATCGCCAATACCGCGGGGTGGTGGACCGCCGAGCTTGGCCGGCAACCGTGGCTCGTGTATGGCCTGCTTCGAACAATGGACGGCACGTCCACCGTCGTATCAGCCGGAAACACATTGTTCACACTCATCGGCTTTGCCGGGATGTATTTCGTCATCGGAGTGCTGTTCATTCTCCTCGTCGTAAAGACAATCAACCAGGGGCCGGGGCCTCATCCGGCTCTGTCCGTATCTCACTGAGTCCGTCAAACAAATGGTTTGAACATGGAACTACTCTGGTTTTGCATCGTTGCTTACATGATTACGATGTACGTCATCCTCGATGGGTTTGATCTCGGGGTGGGTGTCCTGCATCTCTTTGTCGCCAGGACTGAAGAGGAACGCCGCACGGTACTTGCTGCAATAGGTCCGGTATGGGATGGCAATGAAGTCTGGTTGTTGGCAGGTGGGGGTACATTGTTCTTTGCGTTTCCGAAGTTGTATGCGTCGAGCTTCAGCGGGTTCTACCTGCCGCTCATGATCGTGCTTTGGCTTCTAATGATGCGGGGACTCGGAATAGAGCTTCGCCATCACGTGCACCATCCAATGTGGAGGGCATTCTGGGATGCCGTCTTTTCCACGGGCAGCCTCCTGCTTGCGGTGTTCTTCGGCGCTGCGCTGGGAAATGTTGTCCGTGGCGTCCCTCTGGATGCCAATGGGCATTTCTTCGAGCCACTCTGGACAACTTTCACGGTCGTGCCGGAAGCAGGCATTCTCGACTGGTTCACCGTGTCGATGGGCCTCGTGGCGCTCTTCACGCTCACCGTACACGGAGCAAATTACCTTGCGATGAAAACCGAAGGGAATGTGCAGACCCGCTCCCGCTCGATCTCCTCGAAAGCATGGTACGGCGCATGCGTAACGTCGATACTGGTGTTCATCGCAACGTGGTCCATCCATCCGGAAATCTGGAACAACTATCAGGAACATTTGTGGGGATTCATCTTTCCCACGCTCGGCGTTGCAGGATTGATCGGAATGTTCGTCTTGCGTAAAAGAAACCGGGACACACAGGCCTTCCTCTCATCATCGGTCTTCATCGGAGGCATGCTTGCCAGCACGGCGTTCGGCTTGTTCCCCAAGATCCTCCCCGCTTCAACAGATCCGGCATTCAGCCTTACGGTGTATAACACGGCAGCCAGGGCATACGGGCTCGGAGTCGGGGTCGTGTGGTGGACAATCGGAATCGTGGTTGCACTTGGATACTTCACGTATCTCTTCTATTCGTTCAGGGGAAAGGTGAGACCCGCACCGGAAGGCGAAGGATATTGATGGAGAAAGATGGGTTACAGAGCGCCCGCCATGTGCCCCTTTTTTCGAATCGATGCATCTAATAAGACGGATGCACCGGTAAAGATTAGTTCACAGCAAACATTGAATTCGAAGCGTTTTTTCACTGGAGGTGATACAATGGCAACGAAACAAGCGGTTCTTAAACAATTGGATGGAATTGCCTTTGCGGCAAAGGGGAATTCAGATCACTGGGTAATGATGGATGGATCGGAATCATTTGGCGGATCAAATGCAGCTTCCCGGCCAAAGGAGCTGGTCCTGTTTGCACTCGGCGGTTGTACCGCAAGTGACGTCGTGGGCATCCTCAAGAAGAAGCGGGTTTCATTGTCAGGATTTGAAATGCGGTTGACAGGTCACGAGGCTGAAGAGCACCCACGTGTGTTCACCGACATCCATGTGGAGTACATCTTCTACGGTGAGAACATCAACCCGAAAGACGTCAAGCGGGCAATCGAGCTGTCCACAACAAAATACTGCTCCGTCTCTGCAATGCTGAAACCGAACGTGAGTATAACACATTCATACAGAATCGAAGCGACCGCTACATCAGTCGCGGGTGAAGAGCTCGTTTCTCAAAATTAATTGATCAGGGGAAATTCTCCATGCCAACCTTTGATTATCAATGCACCGAATGTGGTAAGACATACGACATCTTCCACAAAGTGCGTGAAGTCGTTGAGGATGTTGTCTGTCCCTCCTGCGGGTCAACGACACACAAGCGGTTGCTTTCAGCACCAAATGTTTCTGTGGGTGGAAGGTCGGACTTCGGTGCGAAGTCATCTGGTGCCGAGTTTGGTGGTGGGGTGTGCTGTGGCGGCGGGGCATGTGGACTGAATTAGAGAAAGCAGATGACCAAGGAGATTGCTTGTTACTGCGCTACAGGCACAAGGAGTCTTTCCGCAGGTGCAACTCTCAGGAAATTCGGTTTTGCAACCGCGAACCTGAAGGGTGGAATTGCGGGTGGAATGAAGGCAACCTGAAATGATGAATGGAAAGGAAAATGATAATGCAATACGGGTTCACGAAAACCGTCGACCTGCCATACGAGCAGGCGCTGGACAAAGTAACTGCCGAGCTGAAGAAAGAGGAGTTTGGCGTTCTCACAACCATCGACGTAAAGAACACAATGAAGGAGAAGCTTGGAGTCGACTTCACGAAATACTCGATTCTCGGAGCGTGCAATCCCCCATTTGCGTACAAGGCGCTGCAGGGTGAAGAACAGATCGGCCTGCTCCTTCCGTGCAATGTCGTAGTCTACGAGAAGGAGGGCAAATCTGTTGTGTCGATCTTCGACCCTCTGGTCATGACGACTGTGATGGACAACGATCGAGTCCGTCCAATTGCGGAGCAGGTTCGGGAGAAGCTGGAACGGGTGTTTGCGGCTGTGTAGTTTCAACAACGATCAATCAAACAAAGGGTGAATGTATGGCAGAGCAGTTAACAAAGCAAACGTTTCTCGAAAAAGTATTCAACTTCGAGAAGAACAAGGAATGGAAGTTTGAAGGAGATCTTCCGTGCGTGATTGACTTCTGGGCACCGTGGTGTGGTCCGTGCCGGGCTATCGCGCCGGTGATCGAGGCACTCTCGAAGGAGTATGCCGGAAAGGTGAACTTCTACAAGGTGAACACCGATGAAGAGCAGGAACTTGCAGGGGCGTTCGGAATCAGGAGTATCCCGTCACTGCTGTTCGTGCCTCTCGAAGGAAAACCGAAGATGGCAGTAGGCGCCCTTCCGAAAGAACAACTCAAAGAAGCTGTGGAAGATGAGCTGCTTGCAAAAGCTGCGTAAGACATAACCAACATCTGGCCGTTACAGTCAACGTCCCGCCTGCAGATTGTCAGACGGGACGTTTCCTTATGGTAGGGCTGAATTACTTCGTGTCGAGAATGATCGGCAAGCCATCCTTGCCCGAACCAATTATGACGACCTTGGCATTCCCTGAGTTCGCGAGTTTTTCCGTCGCTTCGATTCCCTTCCAGCGTAACAACTGTTCGCTGATCCCAGCTGCGACTATTCTCTGGAAGTCGGCAATGCCCTGCGCTTCGATTCTTTTTCTGTCGGCTTCCTGTCGCTCCTTTGTAAGGATGAACTCCATACGCTGACTCTCCTGGTCGGCGCGCTGTTTTTGTTCGATGGCTTCCGTGAGCTGGGTCGGCAGCGCAACGTTTCGCAATGGTGTGGTTTCGACGATTACACCGCGAGGAGCGACAGCTCGTGCAAGCTCCTCCTGGACCAGCGTACCGAGTCGTTCGCGCTCGGTCGAGTACAGTGCGCTGGCTTGCACACTCGCCGTCACCGCCCGGCTGATCGAGCGAAACTGTGGGATCAGCACGATATTCTCATAGTCTCCGCCAACGATGGTTTTGTACACGCGCGCGGCGGAATCGGGATTGAGACGGTACAACACGCTCAACTCCAATCCAATGGTAAGGCCTTCGCGCGAAAGGACCTGCATCAGTTCCTTGTGCTCTTTCGTCCTGATGTCGAACTTGACCACCTTCGCAAGAGGATTCACCGGGTTGATTCCGGCGGGAAGGGTCCGCTCGGAAACCACGCCGAAGAAGTCAACAACGCCGACATGTCCGGCGGGAACTATGGTGAAACACTGCAGGAGCGCCAGCGCACCAAACACAATGGTTGCGAGCAGCGAGAGGTTTGCCGCAGACCTGAATGAAAGGTTGTTGAGAGCGACCTTCTTTGCCGCAGAACGCCATGCAAAAAACGCGACAACGGCCACGATGATGCTGAGAATGAAGAACATGAGTCTCTCCGGTTAGTTGTTGAACAGAATGTTGCTTATGGAAGGCTTACGCGTCAATGGCTTCAATCTACAAAGAGTAGAGGGGAAGGGCAACCAAAATCGACAGCACCGTATTCCTTCCTTGCTTGTAAACACCGTTTCTTGTAAGTTGGCTCCGTTCACGGGGGCAGTTCTTCAAACCTTCAAGTCCAGGAGACACATGTACAGTCAATCTCTACAGCTAGGCAGGATTTTTGGCATTCCCATCGGCGTGAACTACTCCTGGTTCATCGTGTTCGCACTGATAACGATGTCGCTCACAACGCAATTCAACCACCTCCACCCTGAGTGGTCATTCGCCGAGCATCTCACTCTTGGGATTGCAACCAGCATTCTATTCTTCACGTCCGTGTTATTGCACGAGCTGGGACACAGCGTGCTCGCCCTCCGGTACCGCATTCCGGTTCAGTCCATTACTCTGTTCATCTTCGGAGGCGTCGCAGCAATCAGTCGTGAACCAGAAAAACCGAGTCACGAATTCAATATCGCAATCGCAGGGCCAGCGGTCAGCGCAATTCTGGGAGCACTATTTTACGGACTCGCCTCCGTCACCAGGGGCACCATGGAGGGCGTCGCATCTCTGGGTCAGTGGCTTGGATACATCAATATGATGCTTGCAGGCTTCAACCTTATACCGGGGTTTCCGCTTGACGGAGGGAGGATTCTTCGCTCAATTGTTTGGAAGTACACACAAAGCTTCGAGCGAGCCACAACCATCGCGTCATGGTCGGGACAATTCTTTGCGTACGCATTCATCTTCTTTGGCATATGGCAGGCACTGACGGGGAATTTCTTCGGCGGTTTGTGGATCGGTTTCATCGGCTGGTTCCTTCTCAATGCCGCACAGGCGACAGGCACTCAGGTGAACCTGCGAGCAGCAATGCGCGGGATAACGGCGGCGGATGTGATGACCCAGGAGTGCTTGAGGCTCCCTGGAAACATCAGTGTTGCCGATCTTGTGGAAAACCATATGTTGAGGACCGGCTCCAGGTGCGCGTTTGTAGCGGAGGGCGACAGGTTTCGCGGATTGGTAACTATGCATGAGATCAAACAAGTGCCCAAAGATGAATGGCACGTCACGCCACTGCAAGCGATCATGGTCTCGGAGGATGAGGTGTTGATTGCGGAACCCGATGTCCCGGTCGATCTGGTCCT
>JACQVJ010000264.1 GCA_016209805.1 Ignavibacteriota bacterium | reverse complement strand
GGCCGGCGGCACGGTGGACTAACTCGGACTTGCGCAGCGAGGTGGTGCCAGATCGGGTGTCTCGCTTGGATTTCAATGTGGTCGGATGCCATGCACCAACAACGGGCAGTTCCCGAGCCAAACCGGTCACTCGGTTTTTCCTTACCCGTCTCGAGTTCGAGCCCAGTCGGCGAGCCAGTTCGTTATGAATCTGGCCCCTGATTTCCAGCTGCTTCTGTCGCTAAGTGGTATGTCGGCGTATTATTGTGAGGGGAAATATCCGCAGGCCCCCCGCGTTCCTCAGATGGGGATCGAGAACAACCCGAACGATATTCGGAGCCGATGACAATGGTGTTCACATCCGACCAGTTGCCCCGTGCGATTCGTAAGCTCCTTGAACTAAACAATTTCTCGGTCACAGGACCCATTCAGATCCACGGCGCCGAAATTGATTTAGTTGCAAGGCACATTGCAGACCCGTTCGCTTCGCCCATCTATATCGAAGCAACGATCGAATACGTCGACAATGACAAGTATGGCAAGGATGTCGGCAAGCTAGCGATGATAAGCCAACTTGAACCTGACGCGAAACGAGTGATTATTTCTTCCTCCGGCTTTTCACTTCCGGTGCAGGAACGCGCAAGAGCGACGCGCATCGACACACTCACCTACGATGCCCTTTTCCGGCGATTCGAGAAGTTTGATCCTTATATCTCGACCTGTCTCGAAGATTCACCGGCAGCAATTGAGTTACATGAACTGGCACGCGTCTATGAAGAACCCGACTTTGACGATCAACTTGGGCGTTGTGCGGCGACCGAGTACCTGCGCGAATGGAGGAACGATGCCAACGCAAGAACAAGATGGATTATTGTGACTGGAGAGTATGGCACCGGGAAGACAGCGCTTACAAAGATTCTCCAATTACGCTGGCTAACCGAGTATCGCAACGACCCTGCTCTTCCACTGCCAATTCGAATCGAATTGCGGAATTTCAGTCGGCAGTTCGATGCGAGAGGCCTGTTACATTATTTTCTTGACCATAACAATCTTGGTCATATCTCTGTTGATTTTGTTCTTTCGCTAATCCGAGATCAACGAATAATTCTCATCCTGGACGGCTACGATGAAATGGCGCAGTACCTTCACGCGCGGGAACGTCGTGCATGCCTCGAAGCGCTCGCTGAATTGTCCACCGGAGGAGCAAAAGGAATTATCACGAGTCGACCTAATTACTTTACTGAGGTCGAGGAACTTCAGGTATTCGAAACCCTGTATCGTTCGCTTAAGCGCGGCGAGTATTTTCAGGTAACAGAAGCGCAGAGCTTACTGGAAAGAGAAAAGTCGATCGATGGTCTGCTAGCTCAGTTTATTGATAGATTCGAGCGGATCCTCCAAGATCTAACCCCCGAACAAACCGAGACACTAGTCACCCGCGTCCTACAACATGACGCCGATGGTCAGCGCATTGTGCTCGGCTTGCTTCGGCGCATCTTTCGATCGATACAAGCGGGAGATGTGGTCTCCCTCTCAGGGAAACCGGTAATCGTTAGCTACCTGCTTGATGTTGTGGAAACGCTTAAACGCGATGTCGATACGCGAGCTACAGACAAGCTAACGGAGTGGCAGGTCTATAAGTTAATTGTGGACAAACTGATGCTGCGCGACTTCGAGCGCACACCGGATTTGAGCCCGGAAGTAAGACGAAGTTTCTTACACAAGGTTGCAGTGCTATTGTCCAAACGAGATCAGCCTTATGTTGCGGAGGATCAGCTCCGAGATCTCGTTGCACAGGAGCTTCGACAGGAGCTTGCTCGACTTCCGGTGGACTCCAGAGCAAGTCTACTCGAACAGCGGTTTGCCGATCTTCGCAGTTCAGCCACTCTCACACGAGGAGGTGTCAGTGCCCTTGGATGGCGCTTTTCGCACAACTCGCTTCGAGAGTATTTGGCAACAGAGTTTCTAATTAATGGGCTCAGAGCCGAGCAACTGCCATCGATCGAGGTACCCATCACTGATGCGATGAGAATGTTTGTAGCGTCAATGGAGGCGCCAGTTCGCGATGTTCTTTTGAATAAGCTCAGCCGCGCGTGGAAGGAGTCGCAAAACGAAGCCATCCGAGGGCATTATTTTTCACTCTTGTGGGACGGCCTGGTATCGTTGCGTGGCGATAGCCCGGACGGAAGGAATCAAATAATAAAGACTGTGACAGGAGCCCCAGGGGACTTCCGTTCTACCAGACTCGCAAGATTGAAGCTCTCTTCGGAGTCCGCGCCCACTAATATGCAAGGGGCTGACTTTTCACGTGCAGAGCTGAGCGTTGTTGAAT
>JACQVJ010000263.1 GCA_016209805.1 Ignavibacteriota bacterium | reverse complement strand
GTGGTAGGACAGATATTCCTATCTGTCCGCAGAGATCCAACCAATGACCAGCGCGCACTGACCGTTGCGGTCAGACAGGAATGTCTGACCTACCCGCGGTGATACAGAAGTCGTCACGGCTCACGTGGTTAAGAACATGTGTGCCGTGATGGCCCAGTAGACCTCCCAAGACCTACCTGTGTTGGACTAGTGAACCGAAATCAGTATCTTGGAATCATGAAGGACATCGAACGAAGCATCTCCATTCTCGGTATACATCACACCACGATGGTCTCGGCGCTTTCACTCCCGTCCTCGGTCGAACGTCTGCGGAACAGCATCGAATCCTCCCCTTCGTTCGTCCACGTGTAATGAAACAAATCTCGAGCACTCTTGTTCACCGCGTCCTGCCGCCGGAACAGTCGAACGCGGCACACCATCCGACGCTGATAATGTTGCACGGCCGGGGCGCGGACGAGGAGGATCTTCTCGGCCTCTCCCAATACTTCGATAGCAGATTGCTGATCCTGAGTGTGAGAGCCCCGTATCCTTTTCCCTATGGCGGAGGATACACGTGGTATGACATCGGTGCAGTCGGAGCGCCCGAGCTGACGATGTTCAAGACCAGCTATGAGAAGCTGAGTGCTTTCGTGAGTGATGCACTTGCACAGTATCCGGTCGACACGAAACAGGTGTACCTCCTTGGATTCAGCATGGGAACCGTCATGTCTTACTCAATGGCGTTGACACAACCGCAGTTGTTCCGTGCGGTGATTGCCAACAGCGGCTACGTTCCGGAAGGGACACACCTGTCATTCCTTTGGGATCAGATTGGCCACCTGGACTTCTTCATCGCACACGGCACGTTCGATCCGGTCATCCCGGTGCAACTCGGTCGTAGAGCGAAAGAGCTTCTCGAAAGCGCAAAGGCACGATTATCGTACAAGGAATATCCCATGGCACACCAGATCAGCGAGGAGAGCTTGCATGATATGGCAGCCTGGTTGAACGCGATCCTGAATACATAGCTGAGGAGCATCGTGCCGCAGAACGAAACTCTCATATTCATCGTCTTCAACCTGTTCATTCTCGGGATGCTGGCGCTGGACCTTGGGGTCTTTCACAAGAAGGCTCACGCGGTCAGCATCAAGGAAGCAACCCTCTGGAGCGTTGTGTGGATTACACTCTCCCTTCTTTTCAACATTGGATTGTACTTCTGGGTGTTGTCGAACACGGGCAGCACAGATGAAGCCACACGGATCAGCCTCGAATTCCTCGCTGGCTATCTCATCGAAAAATCACTGTCGGTCGATAACATCTTCGTCTTCATACTCATCTTCTCCTACTTCGGGGTGCCGCCTCAGTACCAGCACAAGGTGTTGTTCTGGGGAGTGCTCGGCGCATTGATCATGCGTGCGCTGTTCATTTGGGCGGGCGTTGTGCTGATCTCCCGGTTCGAATGGATATTGTACATCTTCGGAGCAATACTCTTTGTGAGTGGCTGGAAGATGATGTTCCAGAAAGAAACGGAAGTCCATCCGGAGAAGAATATCTTCATCAAACTTGCAAAGCGATTCTTTCCCGTTACGACGGTATTCGAGTCACAGAAGTTTTTTATCAGAAAGGATGGCAAGCTCTTCATCACCCCGATGCTGCTCGTTCTCATCACCGTCGAGACAACGGACGTCGTATTTGCCGTGGATTCGATCCCCGCGGTGTTCGGCGTGACAAGGGACCCGTTTATTGTCTACTCATCGAATGTCTTCGCCATCCTGGGCCTTCGAGCACTCTACTTTGTGCTCTCCGGCGTGATGAACACATTCTATTATCTCAAGCACGGACTCTCCCTGATTCTCGTCTTCATCGGAGTGAAGATGTTGATCGCCGATTTCATCCACATTCCGATAACCATCTCACTCCTCGTCATAGCAGCTGTTCTCGCGTTGTCGGTTGGGTCGTCAATCATCCGTCGCCGACGACTTACGCTGAAAGAGTCCGCGCAGGAAAAACAATAACGCGGGCGCCAACAGCGTTCTTGATTCTGAACCACTTTCTCTTTACTCTTATCCATCCAGAACGTTCTTCAGGAAAGTAGACTATCCATGTCGGCAGATCGAACATCGCCTCCCGGAAACTCTGACAACATTGACAAAGCCAAGCGTTACAATCGCATAAAGCTCAGCGTCGGGATCGCTTCCTCTCTTCTATCCTTTGTGTTTCTAGTAGCACTCGTCGCCTCAGGTGTTTCCTCCAGCCTCAGCGCGTGGGTTCAGGCCATCGTTTCGAATGAGTACATCGCCCTCCTGTCGTTTGTGTTGTGCATCGGCATTGCGCAGAGCATTCTC
>JACQVJ010000038.1 GCA_016209805.1 Ignavibacteriota bacterium | reverse complement strand
GACAAGGTTCCGCCTGAGGCTCCGGTGTTCATGGACGTACAGGTGAGCGACTCATCCGTAATGCTCTCGTGGGCCGCAAGTACGAGTGAGGATGTCCAGGCCCACGTGCTCTATCGTCGAGTCTCGGAACAGAAACGATGGGAGCCTCTGATAACCCTATCTCGAACCGCCGATCGCTATGTCGACAAAGGGGTGAACCAGAACACCATGTACGAATACCTCATTGAGGCCTTGGACAGCAGCGGCTACCGCACTCCTGCTGAACTTTCTGTACAAGCCCGCCCGTATGATACAGGCGTGAGATCACCTGTGACCGGCTTGAGAGCTTCATATGACGAAGGTGAACGGAGGGTTATTCTCAGTTGGTCGTACAGTCCGCGAAAGCAGGAGTCGTTCTACTATGTGGTCTATCGAGCAACTGCAGCCTCTGCACTGAGTCAGTACAAATCTGTTTCGTCGACGCGCCAGACATTCCTCGATGCCGAACTTGTCGGTCCCGGAACATACGAGTATGCAATCAAGGTGATGACCGAAAGCGGTGCCCAATCGCCGTTGAGCGAGCGGGCACGCGTCACTGTGAGCAGCAGATGAGTCGGCTGCACATCTCCGCAATGACACGCAGGAACATTATGGACAAAGGTTCTCGAGGATCGAAGGTCTTCTCTGCGGTTATCGTCTTGATGCTTGGCGTGGGAAGAGTTGGCAACGCTCAACCAACGGTGAACCCTCCCCCACAGGAAACCGGTTTTCTTCAGGAGAATTTCAGATTCAGCGGTGAGCTCGGAACCTACGGCGAGTTGTACAGCATCAAGGGGTTAACCGCGCGCCGCCCGCCATCGACGGGCAGGCTATTCTTTCGTCCCACGATGGTATTGTTTAATGCGCTCACGCTCAACTTCGATTTCATTCTCTCCACAGAGGGGAGTGGTGCACGGCAGGATATCAATCAATTCGGACTACACCCGTCATGGAGTTGGGGAAGGGGACATATCGGCGACTTCACGGAAAGCTATTCCGATTACACGCTGAGCGGGATCTTGATCCGCGGCGCTGCCGTGACGATCAATCCAGGCCTTGTGCGATTCTCGGCACTCGGAGGGTTCACCAAGCGTGCTGTGTTCGGTGGGGCCGACAACGGCGCGTATGACAGGTATCTTTACGGTGCGAAGCTTGGTTTTGGGACGGATGCAGGTGGTTTCGTTGATCTTATGTTCCTGCGCGTCCGTGATGAGATTTCGTCGCTGCCATCGCAAACCACCACTCCGGTAATTGATACGCTCAATCCGGCAGCGACACCTATCAGACAGTTTGAAGTAACTCCACAAGAGAATCTGATTGCCGGGATCATCAGCAGTGTCAACTTCCTTGACAATCAGGTGAGCTGGCGACTCGAAGCAACCGGCAGTCTTTTTACAAGAGACATGAGGGTTGCGGCGGACACAACGCTGAAACTCCCGGGATTCCTGAAGAACATCTATCGTGCAAACGTCACTTCGAACGTGGACCTTGCCGTCGTCACGGATGTGAATGTGAATGTTGATTTCGTGAACGTGCGCGCGGGCTACAAGTATATCGGACCCGGATATAATTCCCTTGGTGTCGCTTCACTCCTCAACGATCAACAGGAGTTCTCGCTCGCACCTTCGTTCAGGGTTGCCGACTGGTCCGTGTCGTTGAGCTGGACGCGACAGAACGACAACCTTCTCAGCCAGAAGCTCCACACAACGGTGCGGAACATGTATGGAGCAAATGTAAGTTTCCGTGCAACAGCAATCTGGACGACGACTATCTTTGCGAATTTTCTCACTATGGGGAACAGTGCCCCCAACGATACCCTGAGGATTGACTTCACAAACTTCACACTCGGAACGACCCAGATACTGACATTTGCGCAGGATGCTCTCTTCCAAAACGTGATGGTCAACTATGTGCTTCAAACATCAGGCGACAACTCTCCGTTGCGCACAAATACCAAATCCACAACACATTCGGGGACCATCAGCACGATGATCCCGGTGGGTGAGTCATTCTCGATTTCCCCTTCTGCCGGGCTGGTACATACAAAGGTCGCCTTACTCAGAGCACAGACTATCCAGACATATGGCGTCTCTTTGCTGCACAGGGCATTGGAGAATAAACTCTCCACGACGCTCGCGTCAACTGTTTCGATATTGGGCACAGCCAATTCATACCGGAACACGCTCACATCCAGCTACCAACTGACCGCTTCGATGTCAACTGCGCTTTCCGTGTCGATGATGAATTTCCGCGGAAATCCCCAGACGGGCGGGAAGTTCGACGAATACACAGGTGCATTGACCGTCTCGTACAGATTTTAGCTTCTCCCGTTACTATGGCGAGGGTTCCGGATACTGGTTGGACGTTTTTCATTATTTTTTCTTAACCCAGAAAATTCGTGTTGCATTTGTCATCAGGACTG
>JACQVJ010000278.1 GCA_016209805.1 Ignavibacteriota bacterium | reverse complement strand
CGTTCTCACTTCTGTTCACTTTTTGTGGTGTTGCCGGGCTTTATGTCCTGCTTCAGGCCGATTTCCTTGCCGTCACGCAGATATTGATCTACGTCGGTGGGATTCTTGTGCTGATGCTGTTCGGCGTTATGCTGACGAACAGGGTTGTGAATGTCGAGTTGAAGACGGGGACGCTCCACACAGTTCCTGCTCTCATTATCGTTGCTGTTGTTGCCGGTTCGTTGAGTGGCTTGTTCTATTCCACCTGGAAAGGTGCGGGGACACCGGCGGCGACTGCTATTACCACAACGTCCACGCTCGGGGAAATGCTGATGACAAGCTACCTCTTGCCGTTTGAGGTCGCATCGGTTGTGTTGCTTGTGGCCTTGATAGGCGCTGCGTTCATTGCACGGCGTGAAAAAAGAACCTGACCGAAACCTGTATGGAAGCTTTTTTTTCAGACCTTTTCTCCTGGCTGCCGAATGTGCAGCTTGCGCATTTCCTGATCGTCAGTGCGATACTTTTCTCTCTTGGCATTTATGGAATCGTCACTCGCAGGAACGCAATCCTCGTGCTGATGGGCGTTGAGCTTGTGCTGAATGCAGCCAACATCAACTTCATCGCGTTCTCGCGCTACGGCGGGGTTAACCTCGACGGTCAGGTTGCAGCGATCTTTGTAATCATCCTCGCGGCCGCCGAAGCCGCCATCGCTCTGGCAATCGTCCTGAATATTTATGAGCGGTTCCAGACGATCAATGTAGATGAAGTAAGCAGTCTTAAGGAGTAATGCTGAAGTCTTATGTCGCAAGACCTGTTAATTAGTTTCTCACTCGTCATTCTGGTTCTGCCACTCGCGGGATTTGTGGCGTTGATCTTCCTTGGCAAGCGTTTGCCGCGCCAGGGGGACTGGCTTGAGACGGCTGCCATTTCTTCCGCCCTCGTGTTGGCATTTGTCGTGCTGGTTCAGAAGCTCACCAATTACGCTGATGCAACCCTTGCACTGAACTTCACATGGATTGATTTCGGCAATGTCCCCGGCATCGGGCCTCTCAAAATCGTCCTCGGGTTCAGTGTCGATAACCTTGCTGCGATCATGCTTGTCGTGGTGACGATCGTGAGTGCGCTCGTGCACTTCTTCTCGATTGGATACATGCACGGGGATGTCCGCTATTCTCGATACTTTGCTTACCTTGGTCTCTTCTCCTTCTCGATGCTGCTGATCGTTCTGGCGAACAATCTCTTCCTGTTGTATGTCGGATGGGAGCTGGTTGGCCTAAGCTCGTATCTGTTGATCGGACATTGGTATGAGAAGAAGAGCGCATCGGATGCAGCGATGAAGGCATTCATCGTCAACAGGATTGGCGACATCGGTTTTTTCACCGGCATCATGATTCTTTTTGCGACATTCCACACGTTTGGCCTGCAGGAGATATTCGACTCAATCAAGGCAGGGACGATCCCGCACGGCAGTGAGGGGTGGCTCACGGCGGCAGGGATTCTGATTTTCTGCGGTGCCGTCGGGAAGTCGGCGCAGTTTCCACTTCACGTGTGGCTGCCGGATGCAATGGAAGGTCCTACGCCGGTGAGCGCATTGATCCATGCGGCAACGATGGTCGCGGCAGGCGTGTACCTTGTGGCTCGCACATTCCCGATGATGACCGCAGACGCGCTTGTTGTTATTGCATATGTTGGTGCAGTCACGGCATTCATTTCCGCAACGATCGCCATCGCGCAGAACGATATTAAAAAGGTTCTTGCTTACTCCACCATCAGTCAGCTCGGTTATATGGTGATGGGCCTTGGCGTTGGTGCGTACACTGCGGGGTTCTTTCATTTGACAACTCATGCGATGTTCAAGGCAGGACTCTTCCTCGGTTCAGGATCGGTGATCCACGCAATGCATCACGCGCTCCATCATCAGGGAGACCATCACACCGACGCGCAGGACATTCGAAACATGGGTGGTCTGAAATCAAGGATGCCCGTAACGTATTGGACATTCATCACTTACACGCTGGCAATTTCCGGGATCCCGCTCACATCAGGATTTCTCTCAAAGGATGCGATCCTTGCGGGAACGCTCGCGTTCTCGCATCTAACTGGCCATGTGCTCATTCCGATCATCGGGTTCTTCGTTGCTGGACTTACGGCCTTCTATATGTTCCGCGTTGTGTTCCTCACCTTTCACGGCGAGCACAAGGAACCGCACAGACTTGAGCACATCCACGAGTCGCCGCGCATCATGACCGTCCCCCTGATGATCTTTGCAGTCCTCTCATTCTTCGTATGGTTTAGTTGGAGTCCTCTGTCTGCGGACAATGGGTGGATCGTGCAAGCGACGCAACGGCCGGAATCCATTGTCCCCGCGTCTTCCGCGGCAATGGGACCGGAAGCATTTGCTGAAGAGGTACATCATCAGCACACAACCGCGTTAGCTTTGTCATTGACCGTTGCGCTTCTGGGTATCATCGTTGCCACGGTTGTCTACAAGCGCAGGAAGATCGACGCCGACAAAGTTGCCGCAGCATTGCCGGGAGTGCACAAGTTCCTTCTTAACAAGTGGTACTTTGATGAACTGTATAACGGTCTGGTGGTTGGCGGAACCCTGGCGTGGACGAACTTGCTACGGTGGTTCGACAACACAGTGATTGATGGAATTGTCAATGGCGCGGGGGCGATAACAAAAGTCGGTTCGTATGTGAGCGGCAAATTCGATTCCGTTGTCGTTGATGGCTTCGTGAACCTGACAGCATATGCCTCAGGGTTTGGAGGATTGATGCTTCGGAAGTTCCAGACCGGAAAAGTGCAAACATACATTGTCTTTGTTGTTGTGAGTGTGATGGTGTTCTACTTTGTGTTTCGCATGATATAACAGTCTTGAGAATGGAGGTCTGATCCTTAAATGGAGATACTGGGCATTGGAGTACTCACCTGGATAACCTTTCTGCCAATCATGGGGATGGTTCTTGTATTGATGATCCCCAAGGAGCAGCGTGATGCCATCCGATGGACATCGCTGGCGTTTACTGCAGTTCAATTGGTCCTCGCTGTCATTGTGGTAATGAAATTCGATCGGAGTATGGCGGGAATCAACACGCAGGAAGGAATGCAGTTTGTTGAGCGGGCCGCTTGGATCGACATCAAGAGCGTCGCGTGGTTCGGCCGCATTCACATTGAATATCTGATGGGGATTGATGGGCTCAGTGTCACGATGGTGTTGCTCACAGCCCTGATCAGTTTCATTGCCGTGATTTCATCATGGACGATCGATAAGGCTGTGAAAGGATACTTTGCACTTCTCCTCCTGCTTAATACGGGTATGATGGGCGTCTTCGTGTCACTTGATTTCTTCCTCTTCTATGTGTTCTGGGAGGTGATGTTGCTCCCGATGTATTTCCTGATCGGGGTG
>JACQVJ010000270.1 GCA_016209805.1 Ignavibacteriota bacterium | reverse complement strand
TGACGGCAACTATGCTTCCCAGCCGGACTTCGCCCTTGGGCCCGGTGGGAATATCTATGTGATCTTCTCTCAGCTGATTTCTGAGCGCGATGATTCATCGAAGAACTACGAACATGTATATGCCGCCCGATCAACGGACTACGGCACAACGTGGGGTGCTGCCGTTGATATAACACCAGGCACCGGCTTCGATGCATCCTTCCCTTCTGTCGCTGATGACGCAGATGATTCACTGTACATTGTGTACAACAGCGATCGCCTCGCTGGGAACTTTGTTCAGGGTAATCATCCCGTGACGCAGGTGGCGATCAACTTTTTGAAGGTTCCTGTCTCCACATTACCGCTCACAGGCATCCGTGAACTGCAGGCGAGGATACCGACTCAGTTTCAGCTGCTGCAGAACTATCCCAACCCCTTCAACTCTGAAACACATATCAGGTATAGTCTACCCAGACAAGCACAGGTGACCTTGGGAATCTACAATGTGCTCGGCCAAGAAGTGACACGACTTGTCGATGACATTAAGCCGGCGGGAACCGATGAGGTTGTGTGGGATGGCAGTGATAGAGCGGGCATACGCGTGGCTTCCAGCGTGTACCTCCTCCGACTATCAACAGAAGGGCGTCAGATGACGAAGCTGATGATGCTCATCCGATAAGATTCCAATCTCCATTTCACTACCTCGTTGGTTTTTTCATCTTAAGCTCCGGAAAACTAAGCTGGTTACGGAACATCGCGCTCCTTGTTTTTCAGAGAGTGTTTGCCTATATTTTGCAGAACTTCCTCGCTACCGAAACATCCACATAGGAGATACCATGAAACGTTACTCCCCGATCATGTTGGTCATGATGGCCCTTTTCTATTTGTCAACGACCGGCTACCAATGCGGCTCCGCCGAAATGACAACAGCAAGATTGGCCATGCAGCAACAGCAATGGGACAAAGCCGAACAAAGTCTGATGAAAGAGGTTCTAAAGAACGACAAGAACGAAGAGGCGTGGTTCCTCCTCGGTCAGGTTCACTATGAGCTTAAGAAGTACGTAGAAATGAACGAGGCTTATGCGAGAGCGCTTGCGCTATCCGACGCGCACAAGGCTGACATTGCAAGGTATCGCATGTCGGCATGGGCTGAGTTCTTCAACAAGGGAGTCAACTACTATAACAGAGGCAAGGATACGGCTTCGTACTACGATAAGGCGATTGAGAGTTTTTCCTTCGCGATTCAGGTTCTTCCCGATAGTGCTTCGACATACTATGTGAATGCTCGAGCGCACTATGCGAAGAATGAAAATCAGGAAGCGATCAGGAGTCTGGAGGAATGCCTCGCAAAGGATCCTAACAGGATGGACGCTGCAGGGCTGCTTGGTCAGATCCACATGTCGATAGCCCAGCAGAAGAAGGAACAGAAGGATGATGCGGGCGCCGCGTCCGTCTACGTCGCGGCAACGGCAGCCTTCGAGAAGGCTTACAGCTTGGCGAAGGATGACCCTGACACCTCGCAGCAGAAGATCGAGAGCATCCTCAGGCTCATTGAAGTGTACGAAGCGTCTGGGCAGGCTGAGAAAGCCCTTGCATTCACGCGCGATGCTGTTGCCTCCGATCCGGATAACAAGATCTACCGTTATGCCTATGGCGTCTTTCTGCTGAAGCAGAACCGGTTTGAGGAGAGTATTGAACAGTTCAAAAAAGTGCTTGAGATTGACCCCGACGATGAGGATGCCACGTACAATCGCGGCGTCGCTTACCTGAACTGGGGTGTTGCACTCAAAGCGGAGTTGGATAAGAAAGCGGAGTTGGACGGATCGGGGAAGGGCAAATCAACAAAAGCGACAAAAGAAGAACTCGCGTACAAGGAGAAGTTGAAGGAAGCGTTGCCCTATCTTGAGAAAAGTGCTGAGAGGCGAAAGGAAGATGCACAACTGTGGACGCAGCTCGGCCGATTGTATACGATCCTCAACATGGTGGACAAATCGAAAATGGCATTTGACGCTGCCGACAAGTTGATGAAGAATAACTAACCGATAGATTCATATTCTGCCCCCGTC
>JACQVJ010000269.1 GCA_016209805.1 Ignavibacteriota bacterium | reverse complement strand
GGAAATAAGCACGCCGATGGTTCCGCCGATGAATGCAAACAGGAGAGCCTCGAACGTAAACTGCGCCATGATATACTGCCTGCGCGCCCCGACTGCCATCTTGATTCCGATCTCGCGCGTCCGCTCCTTCACCACCACGTACATCACGTTCGCAACGCCGACACCTGCGATCAGAAGTGTGAGGAATCCCACCGCGCCGAGAAAGATCGATACCCCGATGGAGATCTTTGTCCCGATCTTTTCGTTCTCGATAAAGTCCCAGATGTAGAGCGTCCGCTCATCGTCGGGATGGAAGTGGTACTTGCGTGCAAGGACGCGGAATATCTCCTTCTTCACCGCCTCCTGTTGCTTCGGGTCCGCTGGCTTTACGACAATCGAGTTGACGTTCCGGTTGCCGTACATCGTTCTGAACGTGCTGTACGGGATGATCGCACGGCGTGTGTCGGGACCGTTGTTCATGCTCGTCTGTAGCTTCGCCTGCATCGTGCCAACCACAGTGAATGGAATCCCATCCAGCATCAGCGACTTACCCACCGGCTCCTCTTCACCGAAGATGTCCGACGCAATCGTCGATCCGAGAACAAGCACACGGCGCTGCATGGCAACATCCATCTCATTCAGGAAACGCCCACCTGCGGAAGGATACATTCTTCGCATCTCCTCGAAGTTTGGATTCACTCCTTCGCATTCTGTATTTGTTGAGGATTTCTTGTACGTCAGGTTAACACTGTTGCGGTATTGCGGACTCACCATCTCGATGGCGGGAATGGCCTTTTGAAGCATCTCGGCGTCCTCCTCCTCGAGATGAATCCTCCGCCCTTTCGGCATCCCCTCGAACTGCATCCCCGTCTCTCCGTTGTAGAGGATCATGATCCGGTTCCCCGCATTGAGCAGACCGTTCTGCATCTGCGTTCCAAGCCCTTCGCCGAACGAGAGCAGCAACACCACCGCCACCGTCCCCCACGTGATGGCAATGATCGTCAGCAGCGCACGAGTTCGGTGCGCTTTGATATCGAGGAAAAAGTCTTTGGCAAGCTCAAAATACATGGCTCTATTTCGGATTGCGGATTGGCGATTGCGAATTGCGTGTTCGAGCGGTTCTGCCTGAAGCCGTGAAGATGGCAGTAAGCTCACGGGCTTCGTTCATTAGACTACCAAGTTTTTCAGCTGGTAACATTCTGGACTCCGCGATCAGTTCAAGCCAGTACAGGCACTCGTCAGCTTCCTCTTCAACGATTGTAACCTTGGAAATGAAGTCGGCCTTAGAGCGAGCGCGGCAGGCTGATCGATAATTTGCGCCTACAGAGGTGGCAGCTCGAATCAACTGACGTGTCACTACCTCGCCTGCTTTTGTGTGTGGCAGAAGATCGGCTGTCTTCATTATCTGTAGCGCAAACTGTTTTGTCCGAAGCTTCAGTTGTTCCTTGTTCATGGTTTCAACAACAATTCAATTCGAAATCGGCAATCCGCAACTCGCAATCCTCCCAATTCAATTCGAAATTGACAATCCCCAATTCGCGATCCCCTCATTCAATCCGAAATTGACGATTCATAATCCGCAACCCGTTGCTCTTGATCCATTCCAAGACCCATCCTCAATTGATTCGCAATCCACCAACTCAATTCGAAATCCACAATCCGCAATTCGCAATCCCTCTTACGCTCTTAGACATTCCACCACATTCAGATTCGCGGCTCTGCGCGCAGGCAACAACCCCGCGGCCAATCCGACGAGAGTAAGGACACTCACCGTTGCAATCGCCACCTCGATCGAGATCTCCGGCGTCCCCACAAACTCCTTGATCGGAATGAACCGCAGTGCCAGCGTTATCCCAAACGCAATCAGGAAACCGACGGCGGAGCCGAGTGCAATTATGAAGAACGTCTCCATAAAGAACTGAAACATGATGCTCAATCTCTTTGCGCCGACTGCCCGTTTAATGCCGATCTCCTTTACCCGTTCCTGCACGACGATGTACATGATGTTTGCAACACCAATCCCGCCAACGCCCAGCGTGAAGCTGCCGATGACTCCCATAAAAATATTGAACGCGAGAAAGAAGTAGAAAATGAACTTGTCAAACTGAGCCGTGTCCCAGATCCAGACCGCATCCTTGTCGGTCGCGTCGAACTTGTATCGCCTGCCCAGCACCTCCCGCACACGGGTGATTGTCTCTTCCGATCGGGTCGGGTCTTTCGGCTTGAAGATGATATTGTTGATGTACGGAACGCCGTACACAGAAG
>JACQVJ010000267.1 GCA_016209805.1 Ignavibacteriota bacterium | reverse complement strand
ATTGATGAGGACCTGCGCAACACCAAATACGCGGGACGTGTTCACACGCGCTTCCCTCCAGAACCGAACGGCTATCTGCACATCGGTCATGCGAAATCAATCTGTTTGAACTTCGGTCTCGCCAGAGACTATAAAGGACTCTGCAATCTGCGCTTCGATGACACGAACCCTACCAAGGAGGAACAGGAGTACGTCGATTCCATCATGCACGACGTTCGGTGGCTTGGGTTTGACTGGAGGGACAGACTCTACTACGCGTCCGACTATTTCGAGCAGCTTCATGACTTTGCTGTTCGGCTGATCAAGAAAGGGAAGTCCTACGTCTGTGATATCAATGCGGATGACATTCGAGAGTACAGGGGGACGCTTACCCAACCCGGAAAGAACAGTCCGTATCGCGACCGTACCGTGGAAGAGAACCTCGACCTCTTCGAGAGAATGCGAAAGGGAGAATTCCCTGATGGTTCGCGCACGCTGCGTGCGAAGATCGACATGGCGTCACCAAATCTGAATATGCGCGATCCAGTGATGTACAGGATCCTCCACGCAACGCATCATCGGACCGGTGACGCATGGTGCATCTATCCGATGTACGATTGGGCTCACGGCCAGTGCGATTCGATTGAAGGGATCACACATTCGATCTGCACGCTGGAGTTTTCCGACCACCGTCCATTGTACGATTGGTTTCTGGATGAGCTGGAGGTTTATCACCCGCAGCAAATCGAGTTTGCGCGATTGAACCTCACCTATACCGTGATGAGCAAGCGGAAGCTCCTCCAGCTCGTTCAAGAAGGCTATGTCGGCGGGTGGGACGATCCACGCATGCCCACAATCTGCGGACTGCGACGCCGCGGATATACACCGGAGTCGATTCGGGATTTCGCAGATCGGATTGGCGTAGCACGAAGCGAGAGCACATCGGAGGTGGCTCTGCTTGAAGATTGTCTGCGTGACGACTTGAACAAACGTGCGCAAAGAGTGATGGCTGTCCTCCGTCCGCTCAAAGTAGTGATCGAAAATTATCCCGAAGGAGTCGTCGAAGAACTCGACGCGGTCAACAACCCGGAAGATCCTGCCATGGGTATGCGGAAGGTTCCTTTCGCCAAACTCTTGTACATCGACCAGGATGACTTCAGGGAAAATCCGCCGAAAAAGTATTTCCGACTCTCTCCCGGAGCTGAGGTCCGCTTGCGTTACGCATACATCATTAAGTGTATTGAAGTTGTCAAGGATTCAACGACGGGTGAGATCAAAGAACTGCAATGCACGTACGATCCCGATTCGAAGAGCGGCTCGCAGAGTGGTCGAAGGGTGAAGGGGACGATACAGTGGGTGTCTGCCCAGCACTCAATTGATGCAGAGGTCAGGTTGTACGACCGGCTCTTTAGAGTTGAGGACCCGGGGGGCGACGAGTGGAGAGACCTCATTAATCCCGAATCGCTGAAGATCCTGCAACAGTGCAAGGTTGAACCCGGACTGGCAACGGCAAGGCCGCAGGAGAGGTTTCAGTTCGAGCGTCTCGGATATTTCTGCGTCGATGACGATTCAAAACGCGGCGAACTCATCTTCAACCGTGCAGTCACCTTGAGAGATACGTGGGCAAAGATTGAAAAGTCGTAAGGAATGAAACTGGCTGAATCTGTTGACTCTCGCAACGTCAATCTCTATATTTTCGCTGCCGCCGCTAACATGCCATGATCGAGTTGAACGTCATCCGAATCAAGAATGCTGTCTTCTATGCCTACCACGGTGTGATGGAGGATGAACAGAACCTTGGCGGCAAGTTTGAGTTCGATGTGGACATGTATTGCGATCTCTCTGCTGCTGCGGAGGCAGACTCGCTGAAGAAAACGGTGGATTATGAGAAGGTGTACGCCTTCATTGAGAAGAGTGTACACGCGAAAAAGTACTACTTGCTGGAGGCGCTTGCGGGCACAATCGCAAAGGGGTTGATCCGCGAATTCCATAATATCGAAAAAGTCGTCGTGAGAATTCGCAAGCCGCATCCTCCGGTGAAAGGCGTTGTGGATTATGTCGAAGTAGAGATCATGCAGCAGAGATGAAAATGTACAGCGTGTTTCTCGGCCTTGGATCGAACCTGGGCGAGCGGCAAAAGTATCTGAACAGTGCGGCGCGCGAGCTTCAGAAGCTGCCAAACACAAGCGTTGTGTGGACCTCGTCGATCTATGAGACGGATCCGTACGGCAAGCCTGATCAGCCAAAGTTCCTCAATGCGGCTGTCGAATTGGAAACGTCACTGATGCCGGGCGAACTCTACGAGGAGGTGAAGGCAATCGAGAATCGGCTTGGACGATCATCCACTGAGCGATGGGGACCGCGGGAGATCGACATTGACATTCTTGTCTATGATGGTCTTGTCCACAAAGATGAGCGTGTTACGGTTCCCCATCCTGAATTGGAGAAGCGCAAATTCGTGCTCCTCCCAATGAGTGAGATCGCACCTGATCTCGTGCATCCGACCAGTGGGTTGACGATCAGTGAACTGTTGGCTGCGTGCCACGACAACGGAAGGGCAGTGAAGAGCTCGTACCGGATATTACTGTAACAGACATCTCCTAACTTGCGGAGCCCAATTGCCGAAGAAACTCTCGTCGCTGATAGACCAATCCGATCTTCGATACATTGCCATTGAAGGAGTGATTGGAGCGGGAAAGACAACGCT
>JACQVJ010000266.1 GCA_016209805.1 Ignavibacteriota bacterium | reverse complement strand
TTCGACTATTCCGGGACACAAGCCTGCAAGGTGCTCCGTGAAGAAGGATTCCGCGTCGTGCTCATCAACAGCAATCCTGCAACCATCATGACCGATCCGGAACTTGCAGACCGAACCTACATCGAGCCAATCACACCTTTCTTTGTTGAACAGATCCTTGAGCGCGATCGACCGGAAGCAATTCTGCCTACTATGGGGGGTCAGACGGCCCTCAATACGGCAGTTGCTCTCGCTGAGAGTGGTGCTTTGCAGAGGCACAACGTTGAACTGATAGGAGCGAAGCTCGAAGCAATCAGGAAAGCTGAAGACCGTGAGTTGTTCAAAGCGACGATGGATGCCGCGGGGCTTGAGACGCCGAAGGGTAGATTCGTCCGTTCCATCGATGAGGCGATGAACCTCATGCCTGAAATCGGATTCCCGATGATTATTCGCCCCTCATACACTCTTGGTGGAACGGGTGGAGGAATTGCGAGGAGCGAATTTGATTTCATCGATGTCGTGCAGCACGGATTGGAGTCGAGTCCAATCCACGAAGTTCTTCTCGAGGAATCTGTGCTTGGATGGAAAGAATACGAACTTGAAGTGATGAGGGACCTGAAGGACAACGTAGTGATCATATGTTCCATTGAGAACTTTGATCCGATGGGAGTGCATACCGGCGACTCCATCACAGTTGCTCCTGCCCAGACATTGACGGACAAGGAGTATCAGAAGCTGCGGGATGATGCTCTCAGGATTATTCGGGCGATAGGTGTCGAGACAGGTGGGTCGAACATCCAGTTTGCTGTGAACCCCGAGACAGGTCGGTCACTCGTTATTGAGATGAATCCGCGTGTTTCCCGATCATCGGCACTTGCCTCGAAGGCAACGGGGTTTCCAATTGCCAAGATCGCGGCAAAGCTTGCAATCGGATATACATTGGATGAAATCCCGAATGACATCACGAAGCTGACCCCGGCTTCCTTTGAGCCGACGATTGATTATTGCGTTGTCAAGGTTCCGCGATGGGATTTTGAGAAGTTCAAGGGTGTGGATGAAACGCTCGGAATACAAATGAAGTCCGTTGGAGAAGCCCTTGCGTTTGGACGGACGTTTAAGGAGGCACTGCAAAAGGCACTCCGGTCGATGGAGCAAGGCCGCTTCGGGCTAGGTGCCGACGGGAAGGATCCATTCGATGTGTCGTTATTGACTGATGTGGAAAAGCAGGAGTGGCGAGAGCGAGTCCGGGAGAGACTTACGCGGCCGCGCCCGGACAACGTGCTCTATTTGCGATATGGCCTGCAGCTTGGAATGAGTGTTGACGAGCTGTGTCGGATCACGAAAATCGACCCGTGGTTTCTGTTCAACATAAATCAGATTGTTGATCTCGAACAACAACTCAGAGGATACTCGATTGATGCGTGAATCATTTTTTTTGCTTTTCTGGGTGCTGAGTGGAATGATGTTTCTTGTCAGGTCGTCTGACCTTCGTGGACAGAATGTCCCGTCAGATAATCAGTCACTCGAAACCGCACAGGGGAGCGGCATGGCGATGTATGCCGAAGTCAATGGTTACCCCGGGCCGAAACATGTGCTCGATCTTCAGGAAAAACTGAACCTTACCGATGAGCAGCTAAAAGACATCGAGTCGATCCATGACGAGATGAGGGAGCAGGCTGTGGCAAAGGGTCAGACGATCATCAAGGTAGAACAATCGCTCAACGATTTGTTTGCAACGGGCAAGGCTTCGGAAGAACGCGTGAAAAGTCTTTCGACAACCATAGGCCGGCTGCGCGGGGAGTTGCGAGCAATCCATCTTGTTGCACACATGCAAGCGCGAGAAATTCTGTCAAAGGAACAGATTGCCGCGTACAACAGACTTCGTCGCCGAGCTGACGCGGGTAACCACGGATCGCGGTGAAAAAAATAAGTCGAGAAATACTGCTTAAGGCAAAACAGTACGGGTTCTCCGATCGGCAGCTTGCCACCATTTGGAAAACCGATGAAGCAAGAGTCCGCGCCCTTCGCAAAGAGCTTGGTGTCCTGCCCGTGTATAAGACGGTCGATACGTGTGCTGCGGAGTTTGCAGCGGAAACGCCATATCACTATTCCACCTACGAGATGGAGAATGAATCGGTTTGCTCGCAAAAGAAAAAGGCGATCATTCTCGGAGGAGGCCCCAACCGAATCGGTCAGGGGATTGAGTTTGATTATTGTTGCGTTCACGGCGTCATGGGTCTGGCCGATGAGGGATACGAGACGATCATGGTGAACTGCAATCCTGAGACCGTCTCAACTGATTACGATACGACAGATAAGTTGTACTTTGAGCCGCTCACTCTCGAGGATGTCCTCAATATCTGTGACCAGGAAAAACCGGAAGGTGTCATCGTCAGCTTTGGCGGACAAACACCTTTGAAAATCGCGAAAGCGCTTGAGGCGAACGGTGTGAAGA
>JACQVJ010000042.1 GCA_016209805.1 Ignavibacteriota bacterium | reverse complement strand
GTCCCTGCTCCCTCGCTTCAGTCCACACAGCTGGAAGACCGAATTGCAACGAGGATATGCCTCCCCACGCTCTCTGGAAGTCACCCGCTTCAATCTCCTTCAGTTCCGGCGGACATGGCGAATGATCCGAAACGATGAAGTCAATAACACTATCTCTCAGTCCGGCCCAGAGAAGTTTACGGTTCTCATTCTCACGGATTGGTGGAGCACATTTGAAACGCGTGTCGCCATCACGTATGCACTCGGAAGAAAACACGAGATAATGGGGACACGTCTCAACGGTTATGGGGAGGCCGGACTGGCGGGCCTGCTTCAACCGAGGGATGGCATCCGAAGAAGAAAGGTGAACAATGTGGACACGACAGTTGAATTCACGGCTGAGTCTCGTCATCAGCTCGATGGCCTTGTTCTCCCAGGCGCGCGGACGACTGTCCATATACTCAGCGTAGCTTCGTGGAGAGTCAGATTTCTTCAAGTTTGATCCCGTATTCAGCTCGGCATGCACAAGAAGAGGGATACCACTTTGTGCAATTACAGGCATCGCAGTACGAAGATCCGCTTCAGTCACGTTGGGAAAATCGTCAATCCCTGAGTGAATGAGAAATGCTTTGATGCCAAGGACTCCAGCATCGATCAGAGATCGAAGACCTGCGACATTCCCGGGAACCAGGCCGCCGTAAAATCCGTAGTCGACCCAGCATTGGCCATTCGCCGCGTTGACTTTCGCCTGCAAGGCAATATCGTTTGTCGTCACCGGAGTGCTGTTCAACGGCATGTCGATCAGGGTGGTGATACCCCCAGCCGCAGCTGCTCGGGTTGCAGTTTCAAATCCTTCCCACTCGGTCCGACCGGGTTCGTTGATATGCACGTGGCTATCAACCAAGCCCGGCGAGACAACGAGATCACCAAAGTCCTCCGAAGAGCAATCCGCCGGAACCTCGTCCCTTCCCACAATATCCACGATCTTTCCGCCTGCGATGAGAACAGCACCACTTTTTCTCCCACCGGGGCCGACAATTGCACGGCTGAGAAGAGCTCGTTCGGGAGTGATTGAACGTGTTTTCATTGAGTAGATTAATGGAGTCGGACGGTGATACAATCTAAGAATTCGTGTACGAAAATCAATCCTCTTGTTTATAAGTGATTATAGTCATATCATTGCATGGTTTATTCAACGGGGCAGTTTACGATTCATTTGTCGTGATGATCGGGTGAGTGGTTATCAAACTCAACCTTCGAAGACATCGTCGGGCAGCGTATGAGCCCGGACAACATTCGGTATGGTACTGCCCCTGTTCTCACTTGTTCTTTGGCCTTAAGACTCGCCTCCTCAAAGATGTGCTATGAAGAAGCATAAGGACGATTCTCACTCGTCAACTTTCGCTCCTTCCGTATCTGGAGCCCCTTCTCATGTCAATGAAACCGAGCCGCCTGGCGTTGAAACGCGCACCCTGGAGTCCATTGCCGTCCCCGGCTATGAGATTTACCGGGAGTTGCACCGAGGAAAACTTCGCGTAGTGTACCGAGGTTTTCGCATGAGTGATCGCCTCCCCGTCATCATCAAGACCTCTTTGCATGAATTCCCATCTTCCGATGACACTTCACGCTTGAAACGTGAGTATGAGATCATCCATTCCCTGAACATCGAAGGGGCGGTGCGAGCATACGCGCTCGAACAATCACGCTACAGACCGGTACTCATTCTCGAGGATATCGGAGGCGAATCTCTCGGGACCCATATTGCCGCAACGTCGCTTTCCATCGCGTCATTCCTCACTCTCTCCATTAAGCCCGCAGCCATCGTTGAAGAACTGCACCAGAGCAACATCATCCACAAAGACATCAAGCCTGAGAACATCATCATTAATCCGACAACCGGACTGTGTTTCTTTCCAAGCCATATACCGCGGAAAAGCTTCTCAAAGCGCTCGAGAAAGCGCTGGGCCGGCAGACCTCTTCTTGATCGAAAGATCATCGAGAGAACAAAAACCCTCTTTTTGTTGTTTTCCAATAGCACGTGAACGTCTCCAATCACAAACCGTTACACCGTTTCAATTGATTCGTGATTAGCGTTTCTCATATTATTCATAATCGAAGCCATTTACGCGGGGCTTGTAGATGAGAACAAAAAGGATCATTGCTCTCTGTTTGATCCTGCTTTTTGCCCAAGGGACATGGGGACAAGTTGATTCTGTACAAGGTCCCTATGAGCGAGTCCATGCCAACGTGGGCGAGTTTTGCACGGTGTGTGGCGTGCCACTGACAGAGAATGATGTTGCGTTGATCGTCAGAGGACGACGGGTTCCATTGAACAACGCAATGGTCGATGAGTTTCTGCAACACGAGGAAAAGTACTTTGCAAAGTTGCAGCCCAAGGGCGCGCTGTTTCAGGAGGAAGCAGATGCACCACCAGGAACTGCCCAAGGAGGAATCAGCAAAGGATGGTTCCTCTTCGGATTGTGTGTTCTTGTTGCATTGCTTTTTGGCGGGATGAGCGGTTACAATGCAATCTCAAAAGGGCTAAGTCCGATACCGCACTTCTTTATCGGATTTGTGTTCAACATTTTGGGATATCTGTATGTGCTGAGTCGGCCAAGGAAAACAAAACACGGCGAAGTCCCTTCCGGTCTCGTCAAGGTTCCGAACACGAGTGCGCCGGTGCGCTGCCCCTCATGCGGTTACACAAATCATCCCTCCGCAAAAAAATGCTCAGCCTGTAGAACGCCGTTGAATCCTGTAATCGAATCTGAAGCGTCGCGTGTGCTATCACACCGAGAATGAAATCGGTCAACCTCACAATGTTACACTAATGCAACAAGAGCGCAACAAACCCTCGACGATACGTAAGCTCAGGCAACAGTTCGTTACCGTGATGCACTCGGGCAGCGGGCTGAACGAACGCCCATACCTCAAGAAGCACAACGAAAGCAACATCCCCGGTTTCTATATCATCGGTGATCTTGCCGGAGCTCCCGTAATCAAGTATGCAATGGCGCAGGGATATGAAGTAATAGAACACATCGCCACACTCCTCGACGCAATCGGCGGGGACGATGGTGAGCTG
>JACQVJ010000259.1 GCA_016209805.1 Ignavibacteriota bacterium | reverse complement strand
CAATATTCTTCTTCTTTTGGGCGAGCGGCAGAGCCTCGTGGATCAAATCGGGAAAGTGAAGAAGGTGAAAAGGCAGCCGATTTTCTCGCCACGACGAGAAAAAGAAATCTTGAGGAAGCAATCTGCCGTTGCGAAGGACCTCGGACTTGACCGTGGTTTTATCGAAGAATTCTTTACCGCGATCTTCCGTCTAACGCGATTACGACAAAAGAAGCTTAGTCACGTTAAAGCCAACGCGAAGTAGGCAATGCCTGGCTTCTCTTTGTCAGCGAGGCTCACATCAGCTAATCTGTTTCGGTTGATTATGAGGGGTTTTTTCATGTTCTTAGGCCGAATTACTCAGTACATGTTTCATTCCCGGTGGTGGGATGATTGAGCTGCAAAATGTGGTAAAGAAGTTTGGCTCGTTCACAGCGGTCGATAATCTGAATCTCAAGATCCAGGCCGGGCAGTTCTTTGGCTTTCTCGGTCCAAATGGTGCCGGCAAGACAACGACTATCAAGATGATGACGGGATTGTTCAAACCGACGTCGGGCTTCTGCTTCATCAATGGTCATAACGTACATTGGGATCCACTTCCTGCCAAGAAAAGCTTTGGGTACGTACCCGACCAGCCTTATCTCTACGACAAGCTCACCGGCAGGGAGTTTCTTTATTTTGTCGGCGGTCTCTTTGAGATGCCCCCTGACGAGGTGAAGAAAAGGATCGGAGAGCTGATAGACATGTTTGAGATTGGCACATTCATCGACAAGAGGGCGGAGGACTACTCTCAGGGAATGCGTCAACGTGTTGTTCTTTCGGCTGCCTTGCTTCACGATCCAAAGGTGCTGATAATCGACGAACCCATCGTCGGTCTGGACCCGCGCAGTGCCCGTTTGGTGAAGGATACGCTGAAGCAAAAGACCCGAGAGGGCCTCACCGTTTTCATGTCCACCCATCTCCTTGAGATCGTCGAAGAACTCTGTGACAGAATTGCCATTATCAAGAGTGGGAAGATCATCTACGAAGAGATTCGTGACACCTCCCGTGCACACAGACGCTCCAATGGTCAGCTTGAAGCCATGTTTCTGGAATTGACGAAATAGAGGGTGATGCGAGAGCTTCTCGTTGTTCTGAACACCCGTGCGCAGGGTTTCCTTAAGCGTGCGTTCGAATGGAAATGGCAGGCCGTCGCCAAGAACCTCTCTTCCATCCTCGTGTTCGGTGGGTTCGCTTTCGCAGTGTTTCTGATTGCACGATATGCAACTTCCTACCTGATCTTCCAGGCTCATATCGGTCAGTATCTCTTCCACCGATTCCTCTCGATGTTGCTGTACGTGTTCTTCCTGACAGTAAATCTTGGCAACATGATCGTGTCCTTCTCGACCCTGTACAGATCTCACGAGGTCAACTTCCTGATGGCTCTGCCCATTTCGGCTGCCAAGATCTTTCTCATCAAGTTTGTCGATAACTTCTTTTACAGCTCGAGCACCCTTTCCCTCCTTGGATTTGCGATGTTGTTGGGGTACGGCTCCGTTTTCGATCTCCCCTGGTATTACTATTTCTTCACGATGTTCTTCCTGTTTCTACCATTCATGTTAATTGCAGGTATTCTCGCAGTGACAGCTTTGATGTTGCTCATCAAGATTGCCGGACGCTTGGGGTTTCGCACGCTGCTGTTCCTGCTTGTTATTGCATATCTTTCAGTTGTGTACTTCTACTTCACCATGACGAATCCTGTTCAGCTCGTTCATGAAGTGATGAAACATTATCCCGATGTGAACGAGTACTTCGGTTATCTCGACCCACCGTTCGTCAAGTTCCTTCCTAACCACTGGGTTGCCGAGTTTCTGTATTGGTCGGTACAGGGAGACTACGGTCGTGCAGTTCCATTTTTCTTCCTTCTCTTTCTCACGATGATGGGACTGGTTGTGCTGGCAGGACTGATTGCACGGAGGTTCTATTACGAAAGCTGGTTGGAAGTTGCCGACGCACAAACGAAGAAAGGGTCTGAGGCGTCTCCTCGATTCATGCTGATGAAATTCGGTAAGCCGACGGGCCTTGCTCCAGACCTTGAGGTACTTATCAAGAGGGACCTGTGGTTATTCTTAAGGGAGCCGAGCCAGTGGCTGCACTTGACGTTGATGTTCCTGCTGCTCCTGATGTTCCTTGTCTCAGTGGGCACGCTCGATCTGCGACTCACACAACCTTTTCTCCAGTCTGTGTCATTTCTGATTGTGTTTCTGTTCAACGGCTTTCTGATCGCGTCGATTTCCCTGCGTTTCGTGTTTCCCAGCATAAGTCTTGAAGGTGATCCCATCTGGTGCGTCCGGACGGCTCCACTGTCGCTCAAGAGACTGTATTGGTACAAGGTCCTCCTGTCGCTGATCGTAGTCCTTTGTGTTGCTGAGTGTATTTCCATCACTTCGATCTACATGTTACAGAAAAATGTACTGCTGGTTATTGTCGCGGCGACCGCCACCCTGCTCGTCGCGATCGCGCTGATCAGCATGAATATTGGAGCCGGCGGGTATTTTGCAATGTACAGGGAGAAGAATCCGATCCGTGTTGCCTCCTCTCAGGGGGCCTCACTTACTTTTCTCGCAAGTATGATCTATCTTACCGTTGTAACGGCAGTGTTGATTGTGCCCTTGACAAGGTACTTTGAGACACAGATCCGGGGAGGCAATTCATCGGTTGATTGGGTCTACGTGCCTCTAGGGACCATCGCTGTGCTTTCGATGTTGATGTTCGTTCTTTCCACGAGCATCGGCTTGAGGGCGATACACCGCGACCTGTAGGGATTTGATTTCATCCCAATTTTTATCTTTCTTGCCCCATGAATGAAATTCAACTCCACACCTTGCTGGATAAGGCGGGGCGCTTCATCGAAGAGGGGCGTCTGTTACATGCGGCTCAAATCTATCACCGCTTGATCGCTCTCGTGCCGTCATGCCATGAGCCGTACTTGCAGCTTGCTCACATTTATCTCGAATGGAAAGGATACAGGAAGGCCGAGAAGTTGCTTCTGCGAGGAGAAAGAGCAAATCCTGGAAACCCACACTTCCTCCTGATGGTAGCTAACCTGCACATGAGAGAGCAACGATTCGATCATGCGCTCTCGTGTTACAATCGCTTGAAGCACTTCCGCCTCCCTCAGGTGCACTTCAACATTGGTCTTGCATATTTGAATCTTGGGAAAGCCGATCAGGCTGAGGAGGCATTGCGCATCGCGTCGACCCTGGATCCGCACTTCCCCAAAGTGCATGAGCTGTTGGGTGAGATCATGCTGCGGAGGGAAAAGTTTACTGACGCTGCCAAAGAGCTTAAGCGCGCGTTGCGCCACGACCCTTATAGCATTTTGGGACACCGGCTGCTGGGCAAGGCATACTCACAGATGGGGAATTGGGCGAGTGCCTTCAATGAGTTTGAGCTTGCCATCGATATGGATTCGCAGGATGCCCGGTCGTGGCAACATTGTGGCGAGGCGTTGATGCGGCTGGGCCGCTTTGCCGAAGCAGAAGCGTACATGAAGAAAGCCTTAACACTAAACCCTGAATCACCGGAGGCACTTGTCAGCTTAGGATATATCTGCGTCGAGCTTGGCCACATGAAAAAAGCTCTAGAGGTGTTCGACTCTGCCTTGCGCATGAAGCCCGGCGACTCCCGCGTTGCAAATGGGAAACTCCTTCTCAGAACGCACGATAAAAGTTCCAACTAATGTCTTCACGATAATTTCCCCTTATGTATGTAGCCCGAATCGCTCTTCTCGTCGCAACCTTGATTGGATCATGTATCCGTCAGGTGCTGAGTCAAGAATCCATAGAGTATTCCGAGAGGGCTGAAGAGTTGTTCCAGAGTGGTCTTTCTGAGTTTTCGAAAGAGAAGTATAGCTACGCTCTTTCGTTCTTCGATATGATTCTAGAAAGCCACCCGCTGAACCACCGCACGACCTCCGCATATCTGATGAAAGCCAAATCGCAACTTATGTTGCGAGAGTACCAGGATGCCGAACGAACGCTCACCTTATTTCTTGTAAGATTTCCCTACAGCAGCTTTGTACCTCATGCCGAATACGCGTTAGGAATCGCGTACCTGGGCGAACGCGCATATGAGCCGGCACTGCAGTCATTTATTAACGCATGGCGTGAACTCCCTTCTCCCGGTGTTGAGAGCGGACTCCAGCGCCAGATACTTGCTTCGATTGAAGTGACAATTGATAACTACCTTTCGCTTACTTCGATTCAACGGGCTATTGAAAACAGCCGGAGCGATGGCGAAAGGATGTTGCTCTGGCTGAAGCTTGGAGAAAAAGCCTCCTCATTAGGCAACTCGATTCTTGTTTCCCACGCTCTCGACACGCTCACGCTGCGCTACACCGAGAATCCGTATTCGCAACGCATCGCCTCATTACGATCGCGCCTGGTGCACAAGACCAGCGTGAAGCTGGGGTTGTTGCTTCCTCTCATGAAACGGAGTGATGTCGCATCGGGGAAAGAGGTCGGACAGGGAGTGTACGAGGGGATCTCGTTTGCAGTGGAAGAGTATTCAAGAGACCCTGCGTCTCGGACAAAGGTGCTGCTTGAAATCAGGGACACTGAGCGTGATCCGCTGGTTGCTTCGCGGGCAACTCAAGAGCTAACCGATGACGGAGACATTGTGGGGATTATCGGACCTGTTTTTTCGAACGTTGCTTCTGCAGCCGTTGGCCTTGCAAACGTGCGCCGTGTACCACTTGTTACACCGACTGCCAATGCAAATGGAATCGCGGCTGCCGGTGATTACATTTTCCAGGCGAACCCAGACTACGAGACGCGTGGAAAGGCCATGGCACGATATGGAGTACTCAACCTTGGCTATCGGAGGTTTGCGGTCCTTGCGCCCATCGACACCTATGGGAAATACATGGCGGATGCGTTCATTGGTGAAGCGACACATCTGGGAGCCAAGATTGTTGCAGTGGAATGGTACCAGCGGGGGACTTCGGATCTCTCAATGCAAATCAAGAATATCCGGCGAGCGGGTCTTCTTGAAACGAAGGAGCCGCTGCTCTCGTTTGCAGGCAAGCCAAGCCAGAAGGATCTTGTGAAGCTCGTTCAGCTCGGTGTGCCGATGAAGACACTTGATTCACTGGTCGATCGTCGAAGCATTGTTAATGCGGCAGTTCTGCTTGGACCGGATGCCAAGTGGAAGATCGATTCAGTGGGAATCTCGACCGTGGTGACTGAGACACAAGTCGACAGCCTTGAGTATCCGGTCACTGGCATCCAGGGCGTCTATGCCCCGATTGGTTCTCCAGAAGAAATCGGAGTGATCTCATCTCAGTTGGTTTACTTCAACATCATGACCCAGGTGTTGGGTTCGGGAGAGTGGAACAGCTTTGCAGAGCTTGATGCAAACAGAAGGTACTGTGAAGGCGTGGTATTCGAGTCAGACTATTATGTTGACTCGGACGATTCTGCATATGTTTCATTTGTGATCAGGTTTTTTGATCGATATAAGAAAAGACCCACCAAGAGCACGCTCTACGGCTACGATGTCGCGTCACTCATTCTCACTCTGATTCGGAAGGGGGTGACCACCCGTGAGGGCCTTAGAGCAGAGTTGAGTAACGTGCGCGAGTTTCCCGCTCTACATAGCCGGATCGGGTTCTCCTCCCGGAGGGTCAACTCATGGGTGCTGATTCTGCAATACGCGTTGAACGCCATCCGGCGGATCGACGAAGTTAACGTTGCCCAATTTGTCGGGAGGGAACTTCATGGAGAATCAGAAAAAAGGTGAGATTGCAAAAGAACCATCCACATATCACACGCGCATAAAAGACTGGCCGGCCGACGAACGGCCACGCGAGAAACTGTTGCAGCAAGGTGCTCATGCGCTGAGTGATGCCGAATTGCTCGCGATCATCCTTCGAACTGGAACAGGCAAACACACTGCACTGGACATTGCGCGGAAGATTCTTGTTCAGGAAAGAAATCTCAGGGCAATAGCGGCGAAGACCGCGGTCGAACTCATGAGAATGAAAGGGATTGGGGAAGCCAAGGCCGTCGGCATAATTGCAGCAATTGAAGTGGGTCGAAGAGTTCAAGGAACAAAAGACAGTGAGAAGATCATTGTCCACTCGCCTGAAGAT
>JACQVJ010000262.1 GCA_016209805.1 Ignavibacteriota bacterium | reverse complement strand
TTATTGAAATATCCGCTCCGCTTGTTCAAAATCTGGAACACGCCGATGATGCGATTCGACGCGTTCCTCATCGGCGTACACAGCATCGTCTTCGTCGTGTAGCCGCTTTGGCGATCGATCCCTTTGAAGAAGCGCCTGTCTTTGTAGGCATTGCGGAGGTTCACGGTTTTGCCTGTTTTCCCCACATAACCGGCAATCCCCTTTCCCAGCGGAAGACGGATCTCGATGGATTCTTTCTGCAATACTTCCGCCCACAGTTCCTTCCGTTCTCTATCGATCAGGTAGATCGTTCCGCGTTCTGCATCGAGATGCTTGGTGGCAAGATCCACAAGCACGCCGAGAATCTTCTTGAGGTCAAGGGAGGAATTGAGCAACTGGCTGGCCTCGACCAGCGAATCGAGTCTTTTGATCTTCTCTCTGGCAACCTTCAGACTGAGTTTTGATGGCATCGGAAATTCCTCAGTTTCCCCGTGAGTTCTGAGCGAATGATCGCTTCAACAGTGGCAAGGAATCAGAGAACTCAGAAAGCAGAATGCCTGTAATAATCACTCCTGCGCCAAGAATTCCCGCAACGCCAAGTTGCTCATCGAGAACTGCGTAAGCTATCAATGCAGCAAATACGGGCTCAATCGTGAAAATGACCACGGCGCGGGTCGGCGTCGTCTCTTTCTGGTATTTCGTCTGGATGAACAGTGCCAGAATCGTTGCCATGAACGTCAAATACAAAATAGAGAAACTCAGATCGGATGAGAATGTAACTCTACTCTCTTCCAGGGTCATGAGCGCAAGCAGCGAGAAGAACGCGGACGCTGTTGTTTGTGTGAATGCCAGTGGAAGTGTTCCCATTTCCTTGGATACAACATCAAGGTACACAATGTAGAGGCCGAACACCACTGCGCACATGAGCGTCATGGAGTCGCCAATGTTGAATGCTGCATCTGCAGGTGATGTCAGAAGCCAGAGACCAACTGAGACTATGGTTACACCAATCAAATTACCGACCGTTGGAGGTCTTTTCTCGATTATGAACTGAAGAAGCGGGACAAACACCACCATCATGCTGGTAATGAATGCTGATTTTGAAGCTGTGGTGTACTCCAACCCGATCGTCTGGAACGCGAACCCGAGGAAGAGAAACAACCCAAGAATACTTCCCTTCAGCACCTCCGTAGCAGAGAGCGGAAAGATTCTCTTCCAAAACAGAAGGAAAAAAAACGACGCGAGAGAAAAACGGAAACAGTTGAGCAACAGAGGAGTGATATCTCTGAGGCCGATCTTCTGGACGACAAATGTGCTTCCCCAAATCACGGTTGTCGCAAAGAGTGCAACCTCGGCCTTTGATTGTGTTTTCACTGAGGAATGGAGAGAAGCGGGTTCGAGGAAACCAATAGTTACGCCGGGATCGGTGTGTGGACCTCTCCCTTTTCGTACGCCTGAAACAACCTCCCCCAATGTGTGTTGACCTTCCACTCTTCAAACACCCGCTTATCCTTCAGCGGCCATCGGTAATAGTCGTGGTATGCCTCAGAGCCGAATATGAATGCGTGAACCATCGGCGTGCGGAAGAAGAGCTTCTGCATTCCCCTCAGCGGTCCGAACCAGGCAAGATTGCCGAAGAGACTCACGCCGTTGTTGCCGACATGGAACCTCCACGACTCGTTGGAGATGTCGGCCCCGACTATTTCAATGTCTCGTACATCTCCCACACCAAGTCTATCCTCATGTGCGACGCGAATGTACTCGATGCTCAACGGATCAAAGCCCATCATCTTTGCCGCAACGGCATCGATCGCAACTTGATCGGCACTTGCCAGGATGTAATCCTTCACCACGGGATACATCGTACGTGGGCCGGGCCCGTTGCCTGCTGTTGTCCCATCCATCATCGCAAAGATTCCGGAATGGATCTCTCTCTGAATCGAGAGAAGATCCACAAGTGTCTTGTGAATCCAGGAATGTGTGTAGTGACGCTTTGTGTTGAGAAGTCCGCCAAAAGCGTTTTTCATCGCGCCCGTGGTTGTTGTGTAGATGTGACACTTCACCGTTGGAAGATGCACGATGTTCTTGCCGAAGAAGTAATCGGGGATGGTGATGCCTTCGGGGTAGATCATGTCGAGCACGTGCATCTTTGCCTTCGGTTTGTACGTCACCCACTTCATATCCTCCTCTTTGAAATTGAAGAGGACGGGAATCCGGTAACGCTTGAAGATCGGGACGTAGTTGTTCAGGTCTTCACCTTTGAAAGCGTCGGTGACAACAGTCTTGTTCTGAACACACGTAATGTCGGAACAGCCGGATTCACGCAGAGCGAGGATCGCTCCTTCCATCTGCCACGGAGTGGTATTCGCGGCCGGGAATGGGAAGTGCCACGAGATATTATCTTTCAGGATTGTCGTTGCGCTCTTGTCCAACGCACCTGACATTGCCGCCATCTCGGCGAGACGCTGGTAGTCGTCAAGGACTGTATCCGGTGTTGTTTTGAGAACGGCAACGATCGATTTTGACATGCTCAACCTACGGGAGTTCAACTTTATGATATATTTCCTTCAGCGGAAGACTGCATGCGACTGAATCAAGCGCGATCACATCATCTTCTCTTGAAAACTCCGACAGTACCCAGCGCCTATCCCCTTGCCGCACGAACACCTCGACGTGAGGTTTGTCCTGCGCAACGAGAACATACTCCTTCAGGGAATCAAGCGAGCGGTAGTGCTCAAACTTTCTCCCACGGTCATAGTTCTCGGTCGAATCCGAGAGCACTTCAATTATCAAACACGGGTTTAGCAACGTATCCCTCTTATCATCCAAGTACCGTGGGTCTCCACAGACGACAATGACATCAGGATATGTGTAAAG
>JACQVJ010000276.1 GCA_016209805.1 Ignavibacteriota bacterium | reverse complement strand
TCCATATCGAGCTGGCGGCTTTTCTGTATCTGGTGGATTTCTCCTTCACTCATCCTGCGGACAGAGGTGGATGTGATCTTGAGGAACTGAAAGTCATCGTGCTCAAGCGAGAGGAGGAGCCCCTTTGCCAGAAGGTAATCCCCCATCAGTATGGCGATCTTGTTTTTCCAGATGGCGTTGATGGATGCGAGGCCGCGCCGTGTATCCGCCTCGTCGATCACATCGTCGTGGACGAGTGTTGCGGTGTGAAGAATCTCGACGAGTGTGGCTCCACGATAGGATTTCTCGTTGACGCCGCCACACAGCTCGGCACTGAGAAGAACGAGGACGGGACGGATCTTCTTTCCCTTCTGACGGATGATGTACTTTGCCACGAGGTCGACAAGCCCGACTTTCGACCGGATCGATTTCTTAAAGACTTCGTTGAAGGCGTCGAGATGGTGGTGAATTGGTTGTGTGATTTCTTTGAGGTCCACGTGTTCTCGTCAGGTTAAGAAGGGAAAGTGTTATGCGTTATGATTCGTTCTTCCTCTTGGAGCGCCATGCAAGTGCCGATATGCCGATGCTGATCTCATACAGACCGACGAGCGGAATCGCCAGGAGTATCTGACTGACGGGATCCGTGCCGGGTGTCAGGAGAGCGGCAACCACGAGAATCGCAACGATTGCATGGCGTCGGTAATGCCTCATGAATGCAGGAGTGAGGATGCCGAGCTGTGAAAGAAACCACGAGACCATGGGGAGCTCAAACACGACCCCGGCACCGAGCATGACGCTGATGACGAAGCTCATGTACTCGTTGATGGCAATGTTGTTGGCGATCTCTGTAGTGCCGAAGCCTGCGAAGAATCCGAGGGCAGTAGGCAGCATAACGAAGTAGGCGAAAGCGATGCCTGCAAGAAAACAGAAGGACGAGAAGAAGACAATCGCCTTGATGTAACGACGTTCCTTCGACATCAACCCCGGCGCGATGAACGCCCAGATCTGGTACAGGATGTTTGGCACGCTCAGGATTATTCCGCCGATGAGTGCGACTTCAAAATACAGGAAGACTTGTCCGAACGGTTTCAGGTTCTGAAGATGAATCGGTTGCTGGCCGGGGGCGAGGTTCTTGTTCAGCTCAAGGACGGGGCGAAGCAGAATGTCGTTCATGATCCAGTCGATGACCACCCCACAGATGATTGCCCCGATGACAACACCGAGCAGGGCACGCACAATCCTCCACCGAAGTTCTTCGAGATGATCGAAGAAGGACATCTCCTTTTCTTCTTCAGCGACTTCCTGGTCATCAATTGTCTTGGAGGTATCTGCCACGGCTGGTCGATGGTCTATTCAGGGTTCCGCCCGAGGCGACTGCATCAATCCCGTAACTCGGCATAGAGCGGGAAACGGGCACACAGCTCTTCCACCTTCTTTGCCACTGAGGCGTAAATCGCTTCTGTTCCAATATTCCTGATCACCTCGTCAATCAGCTCGCCGATATATTCCATCTCAGCTTCCCTCATCCCGCGTGTTGTTACCGCGGGGGATCCGATCCGGATACCGCTTGTGATGAGCGGACTCTTGTCGTCGAACGGAACGGCGTTCTTGTTGACGGTGATGCCTGCTTCGTCGAGTGCTTCCTGTGCATCCTTGCCGGTGACGTTCTTGCTCCGCAGGTCGACGAGCATCAGGTGGTTGTCGGTTCCGCTCGAGATAATATAGTAGCCCAACGAGACCAGTTTCTTCGCGAGTGCCTGAGCGTTCCTTATCACCTGTCGTCCATACGTTTCAAACTCGGGCTGCAGAGCTTCCTTGAATGCTACCGCCTTTCCAGCGATGACGTGCATGAGAGGACCCCCCTGAATGCCGGGAATGACCATGGAGTCGAGCAGCTCCGACATCTTCTTCACTCTTCCCGATTTCGGTGCCACCTGACCGAACGGATTATCGAAATCCATTCCCATCAAAATCAATCCCCCTCTCGGTCCACGCAGTGTTTTGTGTGTTGTCGAAGTGACGACGTGACAGTGGGGAAGCGGATCGCTCAGTAGCTTCTTTGCTATCAGTCCGGCTGGATGAGCGATGTCGGCAAAAAGGAAAGCACCAACCTTGTCTGCGACTTCGCGAAACACCTTGTAGTCTATGTTGCGTGAATACGCGCTTGCCCCGACCGTGATCATCTTCGGCTTCTCACGCTTCGCCATATCCTCCACTTCGTTGTAGTCGATCATGCCGGTATCTTTGCCAACGCCGTACGCAACGAATCTGTAGAACTGTCCGGAGAAGTTGACCGGCGAGCCATGCGTCAGGTGTCCACCGTGGGAGAGATTCATCCCCATCAACTTGTCGCCCGGCTTCACGAACGTGAAGTAGACCGCCATGTTTGCCTGGGAGCCGGAGTGAGGCTGGACGTTTGCATATTCAGCGCCGAATAACTGCTTCGCCCGGTCACGTGCAAGGTCTTCCGCGACATCCACAAACTCGCATCCGCCATAGTAGCGCTTGCCGGGATAGCCTTCGGCATATTTGTTCGTTAAGGGTGTGCCGACAGCTTCGAGTACCGCCCGACTGACGAAATTCTCGGAGGCGATCAGCTCGAGCTTGCTGTGTTGTCGTCGGATTTCATTCTGGACGGCCTGGAAGACTTCGGGATCGGATTTCTGAAGATGGTTCATTTGCGTGAGTTGATGTGAGGATGTAAATCAGTGCAAGGAGCTATTCCTCCTCGTATCTGACGAACCATAGCTCACTGATGTTGAGAGACATGGCGACACGGATGATATTGTCTTTGACAAGATTGCTCTTCTTTGTGCCACGTGAGGCGTACTCGATGGCCATGTTCAGTCGAGTATCGCCTGTCAGCGGCACTGCGAAGCCTCCGGTGATTCCCCACTCGTTGATGGGCTCGCCGTTGACCTGATAGTACGACGAGTTAAAATAGAAGCCGAGGCGGTACGCGAATCGATCAAGCCAGCGCGCACCGAAGTCCTTGTTCGGCAAACGTTCGCCGCCGAGTCCGATTCTGAAGTTATTCCGGACTCCATTGAGCTTTGCTCCATCCAGATCTGCTTTGCTCCACGGTTGTGCGAAATAGTCTGCGGCAACGAGATACCGCTCACCCGCCTGATACGCAAAACCGAACCCGAATGAGATCGGCATCGAGAATTTCCCCTGCGCAATATCCGAGCTGTCTGCTTCACTGAGGAACAGATAGGTCGATCGTTTTTCCGTGGTCAGAACTCCTCGCGACGTGATCGCGAATCCGAAGGAGAGCGGAGTTAACGACTCACTGATCGAGCCGAAACCAGTGAACATCCCGCCGACGGTTACTGTAATGCCGTTCATTTTCAGGTTGTGGGTGATCTGTCCCCATCCCAATGAAGTGGATGAGGGCACTATCGATCTCGTTTCCTCCAATGTCCCGAAATTGTAATTGAGTGATGCGCCGAACGCCAGTTCTTGTGACGGGGCAACCGAAAGTCCAACATGAGCCTTGTTCAGGCCGCCAGTCCCTTTGCCGGTGATAGTGTAATCGATTCCTTGTTGAGAACCGGAGGAAGACGATTGGTAATTCACATAGCTCAAGGGTGAGAAACCACCACTGAAGACGATTCCCGAAGATGGCACAATCGGAATCGCCAGCGACGCACCGTTGAACAGTCCGTTGGCTCTGTAGAGCGAGGTGCTTGCATCTGTCGAGTTCATTCCCTCGTAGAGGAAGTTTGCTTCAAGGCGGACACGGACGGTGCGAGCCCAGGATGCGGGGTTGATATTGTTGATGTAATTCGATGCAGGCAAGCCAATCCCTGTGTAACCCATTCCGGCGCTCCGGGAGTTCGGGAAGTATCTGATGTCGCCAATGCCGAAAACCGAGTAGACAGAACTTCCGTTTCCGGCAAACAGTGGTGTTGAAATTATCATGCAACAAACAACGATGATAATCCTTCTCACATATCCTCCTAATTCTTTTCCAACGTGTATTTCACCGCCAACCGCGGCCTGAGGCTCGTGTTGGTCGCAAGATGGCTGTGGAACGTGAAGAGGTCGAACGTATTGTATTCAGTTACATCCGTCTGTCGCAAGAGGAGTCCATCATTCGTTCCGGCGAGCCAGTATTGAACGGCGTGCCGGGCTTCGAATGAAAAGGTGTTCGGTGTGCCGCCAACCCGCTGACCTTCAGAGTTCTGCGACTCGAATACCGTGGAATCAGTCCCGCTGCGAAACACATGAACTGTGACAACGGAGTCGACTGTGAACTTCGAAATGCGCGATGTTGCGGGATCCTTCTCAAGATAAAGCGTCGCGCTGTTGATAATGGCACCGCGAGGAATAAACGAGACGTCGAACTGAATCTTGCTTCGATACACAACTCCTGCCTGTGCATAGAGTAGTTGTGGGTTGGCATTCAGGTTATCGATGTTTCCCACAAAAGTGTCGAAGCCGAACACGTACGTCGATGTGTCGCGCGTTGTACCTGCTACGTTGCTTGCGATGATTTCAAGTGTCGGGTAGAACGAGGAAGAATCGACATCGAAGGCGTGGATCCCGCGGACGACATTCGTCGATTGTGTCGGGATCAATACGATGCCGTACGATGCTACGGTAAGAGGCAAAAGCCATTGCCTCGCAAGCGCGGTGTCAATATCAAACGTGAATTTTGACGTATCCCCTTCAACAAACCCCGAATAACTTCCCCTCTCAGTCAACTCGTAAAATCCCGGTCGCGCCTGAATGCTGTCCCAGCTCAGGGTTGATTGGTTCCATCCCTCGAGTATCTTGTGAACGCTGAACCCGAAACTGCCGGTCGAGTCACCAAACCAGGAGACACTGCGCAGGGTGATTTTTGCCGAGAGCACATTGACCGTGTCGCGGTGTGGAATGA